>NZ_JBFULB010000257.1:0-5514 GCF_056400545.1 Stenotrophomonas sp. P5_A8
GGACAAGGGGGGGCTTGGATTGTCGCACGCCTGGGGCAGCGGGCCGGTCCACCCGGCGCGCCTGCCGCAGCGGGCCCGCCGCCCGCCGCGGTAGAGCCGGGCCATGCCCGGCTGCGCGTGGCAGGGGGTGTCCGCGCGCACGAAGGTGGGGCGTTGCCGAACGTACCACCGGATCATTGGTGCGATTGCCACGCATGGCGTGGCACTACCTGGATTGTTGGTGATTGCCGCCCGCTGATGCGCGTTCAGCGCATCAATACGACCTCTTCGGCGGAGGTCGGATGGATCGCCACGGTGTCGTCGAACTGCGCTTTGGTCACGCCCATCTTCACCGCCAGCGCGAAACCCTGCAGGATCTCGTCGGCCGACTCGCCCAGCAGGTGCACGCCGACCACGCGTTCGTCCTCGCCCACGCAGACCAGCTTGAACAGGCTGCGCTGGGTGCCATCGGACAGCGCCTGCAGCATCGGGCGGAAGTTGCTGCGGTACACGCGGACATCCCCGTGCTTCTCGTGCGCCTCTTCCTCGCTCAGACCCACCGCACCCAGCGCCGGGTGCGAGAACACCACGCTGGCAACATTCTCATAGTCCATTTTCGCCTGCGGCTGGCCACCGAACAGGCGGTCCATCAATTTGCGCGCAGCGGCGATCGCCACAGGCGTCAGGCCGACCTTGCCGGCGATGTCGCCCACCGCATGCACGCTGGGCACCGCCGTGGTCTGCCACTCGTCGACCTCCACCTCACCCTTGTCGCCGATCACGATGCCCAGTGCTTCCAGCCCCAACCCGGCACTGTTGCCGCGTCGGCCGGTGGCGAAAAACAGCTGATCGAACACCGCTTCGTGCGGGCCGTCGTGGCCATAGGCAGCAACCGCATCGCCGTCGCGGCGCAGCTCACGCAGGCGGTAATCGAAGTGCACCTGTACGCCCTGGTGGCGCAGGTTCTCGGCCAGCTGCGCGGTCAACTCGGCGTCGAAGCGCTCCAGCAACCGCGACCCGCGCACCAGCAGCGTGACCTTGCTGCCCAGTGCCTGCAGCAGCCCGGCCAGCTCGACGGCGATGTAGCCACCCCCGACGATCGCCACGCGCTCGGGCGCGCTGCACAGGTTGAAGAAATCATCGGAGACCGCACCCAACTCCGCGCCGGGAATATCCGGACGCTGCGGATGTGCGCCGGTGGCGATCAGCACGTGCGCGGCACTGATGCGCACCCCGTCGCTGCATTCCACCGTGTGCGCATCGACCAGGTGGCCGCGACGCGGTACCCGCACCACGTTGTTTTCGTTCAGGCGCTTGAGGTAACTGGCGTGGATGTTGGCGATGTAGGCCTGGCGATGCACCACCAGTTCCTTCCAGTCCAGCGCCGGCCGTACCGGGACGTCGAAGCCCATCGATGCGGCCATGCCGATCCTTCCCGCCAGGTCGGCGGCCAGCCACATCGCCTTCTTCGGCACGCAGCCAACGTTGACGCAGGTGCCCCCCAGCTCGCCCGGCTCCAGCATCGCCACGCGCTGGCCGTGCTGCGCGGCGCGGAACGCGGCGGCCAGTCCGCCAGAGCCACCGCCCAGCACGATMAGGTCATAGTCGTAGTGCTTGCTCATTGGAATCGCTCAACTTGGTAAGGGGCAGGATCCCGCGTCGGCGCGGCGCGGCGGATCCCATCAGGCCGCCGTTGTCCCATGCCAACGCGCATGCGGATGACGAGGATGCCATGTCCGGCCGCGAGCCAGACGTGAGGATGTGCAGGCACGCGGTCGAGCATTGGCAGGTCATCGACTGCTGCGCTCAGCGCTGCGCAGTCGTCGCCCGGCGCAGCGGTGGCCACTGCAGATAGGTCATCGCCCGCCACCCCCATTCCAGCGGACCGAAGCGGAACTGTCGCAGCCACAGATGGCTGAGCATCACCTGCAGGGCGAACACCCCCAGCGCGAACGGCACCTGCCACGCACGCGGCAGCTGTTCGAACGCACCCAGGCCATAGCCGTAGAACACCCACGTGCACAGCAGCGACTGCAGGATGTACTGGGTCAACGCCATCCGACCGACGGGGGCCAGCCAGCGCAACGCGGCACGTGCGCGCACGATCCAGGCCAGGTAGCCCAGACACATCAGCAGCGAGGCCACCGAGCCCATCGCGAAGGCCGCGCCACTGGCCGGCGTGAACGTGCCCGGTGCGAGGTAAGGCTGCCAGACCGCGCTCACCAGCATCACCACCAGACCGACCGGCAGCGCGCCCCAGCGCAACGCGCGGTACAGGCGTTCGAAGCGCTCGGGCGTGGCCAGCGCACCACTGCGCGCGAACCAGCTGCCAATCAGGAACATGCCCAGCACTTCCGGCCCGACCACCACGATCGCACTGAGCTGGGCGCCGAAGTCACGCAGACGCTGCAGCACCGCCTGCGCGTAGCTGCCGTGGCCGTAGGCCTGGCGTTGCAGTTCGATGGTCTGCTGCGCGCTGTCAATGGCGGCACGCGCCTGCGCACTGCCCGGGTCCACCTGCGCCTGCTGCCCCATCATCGCGCCGAGCAGCAGCATCAACGCTGCCGCGCCCAGATAGGTCAGCACGCCCATGGCCGGCAGCCAGCGCGTGGGGGCCTCGCGACAGGCCAGCAGTGCCACGGCGACCAGCGCGTAGATCACCAGGATGTCGCCGGACCAGACCAGCAGCGCATGGCACAGGCCTATCAGCAGCAGGCCCGCAGTGCGCCGCAGGTAAAACGGGGCGAACGCGCGCCCGGCCGCATCGGCGCGCTGGGCCATGATCGCAAAGCCGGCGCCGAACAACAGCGAGAACAACGTGAAGAATTTGCCCTGCACCAGCACGTAAATGGCCGCGTCGACCCCGTAATCCAACCCGTGCCACTGCGGATCGATGCCGGTGAAGGCCAGATCCAGCGGTCCGCTGAAGGCCTCCATGTTCATCAGCAGGATGCCCAGCAGGGCGAACCCGCGCAGGATGTCCAGCACCGCGATGCGCTCGCCGACGGCGACCGGCTGCAGGGGAAGGGAAGCGGCGTTCACAGGCAATCCGTGGATCTGGGCAGTCATTATGCCGTCGCGCCACGCGCGCGGGTCGCCCTGTCGCAGATACGCAACGGCCCGCCGAAGCGGGCCGTTGCATCACCTTCGATACCGGCCATCAATGCCGGTCGCAGTGGTTACTGCTTAGTGCTGGTGGCCGCCATCGCCATGCACGTGGCCGTGCTCGAGTTCTTCGGCCGCGGCGGCGCGCACGTCGACGATCTCGACCGAGAAATACAGGTCCTTGCCGGCCATCGGGTGGTTCAGGTCGACGTCGACCACGCTCATGCCGACCTTCTCCACGGTGACCGCGCGCGGGCCGAAGTTGGTCTGCAGCACGACCTGCTGGCCCGGAATCAGCTTGGTGGTGCCGAAATGCTTCTTCGGCACGCGCTGGGTCAGGCCTTCGCGGCGCTCGCCATAGGCGTCGGTGGCCTTGACGTCCACCTCGAAGGTGGCGCCGGCTTCCTTGTCCATCATGGCCGCTTCCAGGCCCGGGATGATGTTGCCGTGGCCGATCAGGATCGCCAGCGGATCACGGTCCTTGGAGCTTTCGATCGGCTCCTGGCCCTGCTCGGCAACGGTGTAGTGGAAACGGACGACGCTGTCTTTTTCGATCTTCATGCGCAACTCTGGCTGGTCGCTGCCGATGGCAGACGGGTGGGGCGGGTTGTTCCCCGCCGGATACGCCGCCATCATGACGGCCTTCTGAGGCCGCGCATTATCCGGTACATCATGCAGCTGACGCCAGTTTTGCCCGTCCTCCGCTTCGCCCCCCGCCTCGCCGCGCTGGCCGCCGTCGTGCTGTTGAGTGCCTGTGGCGGCGGCAAGACCACCCGCCCGAGCGCCCCGCCCGCCTCCACCCAGGTCTGGCCCACCGTGGTCCCCAACGACCCGCAGGCGGCCAACGCGGTGCTGATGCGCGCGATCGGACTGGTCGGCACACCCTACCGTTACGGCGGCAACACCCCCGAATCCGGCTTCGACTGCAGCGGGCTGGTGGCCTATGTCTACCGCGAGATGCTCGACCTGAAGCTGCCCCGCACCTCGCGCGACCTGGCCGCGGTGCAGGGTCCGAAGATCGATCCCCAGCGGCTGGCGCCGGGCGATCTGGTCTTCTTCGGCAGCCGCGGCAGCGTGTCCCATGTCGGCATTTACGTCGGCGAAGGTCGCTTCGTGCACGCCCCCAGCACCGGCGGAACGGTCCGACTGGACTCCCTCGGCGGGCCGTACTGGAAAGACCACTACACCGGCGCGAAACGCGTCCTGCACTAAGCTGAACAGGGGTAAGGGTCAAATTTGTGATGCAGATCACACGTTTGTAAACGAAACTTTAACGAAATTTGTACCTAATCACTGCGCTTACACGGCATCATCACCCATCGTTTTTATTCAGTGACCGCCGCGTGACGACAGCCGACCTGATCACCCAAGGCCACACCGCCGCTTCCCGGCGCAGCATCCGCCCCGTTTTCCTTGCCATTGCGCTCTGCCTTGCCAGCCTCCCGGCCTGGGCACAGACCGCACCGGCCACCGCTGTAGACGCCGCTCCGGCTGGCGCCAGCACGCCCGAATCTTCCGCGATGGCAAAGCCCAAGGCTGATGCCCCCGCCCGCAGCAAGGCCGACGCCGCTGCCAGTGCCACCCTCGCCGCCCTGCTTCCACACTTGGCGGCCAACGACACCATTCCCCTGATGGACCGCTCGGCGATGTTCGCCGGCGACCTCAGCCGCCTGCTCGCCAATTACGACGCCAGCAGCGGTGCCAACGGCGCCGTGGTCGGCGGCGCGGCCGACAACGGCAAGGTGCAGTCGCTGCTGCGCCGCGCGATGACCCTGCTGGGCACCCCGTATCGCTGGGGCGGCACCTCGCCGGACAGCGGCTTCGACTGCAGCGGCCTGGTCGGCTACGTGTTCCGCACCGCCCTGGGCATCGAGCTGCCGCGCGTCTCGCGCGAGATGGCGCACGACGGGGAAGCCGAGCTGATCAACGACCGCAACGCACTGGCTGCCGGCGACCTGGTGTTCTTCGGCCGCAAGGGCCGGGTCGACCATGTCGGCATCTACGTCGGCGAAGGTCGCTTCCTGCACGCCCCCAGCACCGGCAAGGACGTCCGCGTGGACAGCCTGATGACCGGCTACTGGAGTGCCAAGTTCATGCAGGCCCGCCGCGTCGACCTCTGAGGCCAGAACTGCCGGATCCTGAAAAAGCCGCTGCCCTGCAGCGGTTTTTTTTTGCTTCTTCCCCCAGCACGGCGGCACCCGTGTGCCCGGAGTAGTCCGGGGGGCGGTGTTGAATCTGGTGCTCTCTCCGCTCGGGGTTGTCGCGAGCGGAAGGGCCCCGTCGCAGCCGGTAGGCCCCTGGCGCAAATGTCCCCCGGCCTGGCGGCCTCCTCCTTTATTTTGCCCAGGGGCCTACCGGCCGCGACGGGGCTCGCTTGCGGCAAGCAGGCCGAAGCCAGGCTTTTTTGACGGCCGTCGGTGGGTCGGGCGC
>NZ_JBFULB010000258.1:0-3466 GCF_056400545.1 Stenotrophomonas sp. P5_A8
CTATTGTTTCAGGAGTTTGTACATGTCTGATCGTCAGAGCGGTACCGTCAAGTGGTTCAACGATGCCAAGGGCTTCGGCTTCATCACCCCGGAAAGCGGCCCGGACCTCTTCGTGCACTTCCGTGCCATCCAGGGCACCGGCTTCAAGTCGCTGCAGGAAGGCCAGAAGGTGACCTTCGTCGCCGTGCAGGGCCAGAAGGGTATGCAGGCTGACCAGGTGCAGGCGGTCTAATCGACCCCCCGCTACCGTCAGGTTGCAATGAAACGCCGGAAGCGAAAGCTTCCGGCGTTTTTTGTTGTGCGCGTTTTGCCCGGCCTGGCCTTCGGGCCGGTTGCCGCCGATGACGGCATGCATCCGTCGCCGCGGTTACGATGACGCTTTGAACCTGCGGACGCGGCAATGATCAAAGTGCACCATCTGGACCACTCGCGCTCGTTGCGCGTGCTGTGGATGCTCGAAGAGCTTGGCCTGCCGTACCAGGTGGTCAACTACCAGCGCGATCCGAAGACCTGGCTGGCCCCGCAGGCACTGCGCGAGATCCATCCGCTGGGCAAGTCGCCGGTGCTGCAGGACGATGCGCTGGTGCTGGCCGAATCGGGGGCGATCCTGGATTACCTCGCAGACCGCTATGACAGTGGCCGCCAGCTCTCGCCCGAGCTGCTGCCGGCACAGGCGGCCGAACGGCTGCGCTACCGCTATTGGATGCACTACGCCGAAGGCTCGGCCATGCCGCCGCTGCTGATGAGCCTGGTATTCGCGCGGGTGCGCAAGGCCCCGATGCCGTTCTTCGCCCGGCCGATCGCCCGCAGCATCGTGGACAAGGTGATGAAGGGCTTCGTCGGTCCGCAGCTCAAGCTGCACCTGGACTGGATGGAGCGCGAGCTGGGCCACTCGCCGTGGTTTGCCGGCGAACGCTTCACCGCCGCCGACATCCAGATGAGTTTCCCGATCCAGGCCGCTGCCTCGCGCGCCGGCAGCATGGCCAACTACCCGAAGCTGCAGGCCTTCCTGCAGCGCATCGAGCAGCGTCCGGCCTACCAGCGCGCCAGCGAGCGGGGCGGGGCGCTGGACCTCGGCGCAGGCACGGCATGAGCTTGCGGGCGCGCGCTGGCGCCCCCATTTCGAAGCGATGAACACCGACCCGCTGCGTTTCCACAACCGTTTCATCGAGCAACTCCCCGGCGACGAGGAAACCGGCCCGCGCGTGCGCGAGGTGCGCGGTGCGGCGTGGTCGGCGGTGATGCCCACGCCCGTGGCCGATCCGCAACTGCTGGCAGTGTCGACCGAGGTGGCCGACCTGCTCGGAATCGGCGCGGACCTCACCGACAGCGCGGACTTCGCCCGCGTGTTCGGCGGCAACGCGCTGTACGCCGGCATGCAGCCATGGGCCGCCAACTACGGCGGGCACCAGTTCGGCCATTGGGCCGGGCAGCTCGGCGATGGGCGCGCGATTTCGCTGGGCGAACTGGTTGCATCCGACGGCAGGCACTGGGAGCTGCAGTTGAAGGGCGCCGGGCGCACCCCGTACTCGCGTGGCGCAGATGGCCGCGCGGTGCTGCGCTCGTCGATCCGCGAGTTCCTGTGCAGCGAAGCGATGCACCACCTAGGCGTTCCCACCACGCGCGCACTGAGCCTGGTCGGCAGCGGCGACAGCGTGGTGCGCGACATGTTCTACGACGGCAACGCCGCACCGGAACCGGGGGCGATCGTGTGCCGCGTGGCGCCATCGTTCATCCGTTTCGGCACGTTCGAGCTGCCGGCCTCGCGGGGCGATGTGGCGTTGCTGCGGCAACTGGCCGATGTCTGCATCGCCCGCGATTTTCCCGAGCTGGCCGATGCCGGTGACGCGCGCCACGCGCAGTGGTTCGCGCAGATCTGCGAGCGCACCGCGGTGCTGGTGGCGCACTGGATGCGGGTCGGTTTCGTGCACGGCGTGATGAACACCGACAACATGTCTATCCTTGGCCTGACCATCGACTACGGCCCGTACGGCTGGGTGGACGACTACGACCCGGACTGGACCCCCAACACCACCGACGCGCAGGGCCGACGCTACCGCTTCGGGACCCAGCCGCAGGTGGCGTACTGGAACCTGACCCGGTTGGCGCAGGCGCTGGCGCCATTGTTCGACGACGTGGCGCCGCTGCATGAGGGGCTCGCACGTTTCCAGGCGGTGCACGCACAGCGCGAGCGCGAGGACATCGCCGCCAAGTTCGGGCTGGCGCAGTGTCGCGATGACGACGTGGCGATGATGGCGGCGTGGCTGCAGATCCTGCAGGACGGCGAAATGGACATGACCCTGGCGTTCCGCGGCCTGATCGCGCTGGACCCGCAGGCGCCGTCGGTGAGCGTGCTGGAGGAGGCGTTCTACAGCGCGGACCGGCGTGCGGCGGTGATGCCGGCGCTGCAGGCCTGGCTGCAGCAGTACGCGGCCCGGGTGCGCGACGATGCGCTGGACATCGCGTCCCGGCAGCAGCGAATGGCCGCGGCCAACCCGCTGTATGTGCTGCGCAACTGGCTGGCCCAGGAAGCGATCGAACGCGCCGAGCAGGGTGACCTGAGTGGCGTGCATGCGTTGCAGGAGGTGCTGCGGCATCCGTATGACCTGCAGCCCGGACGTGAGCATTACGCCGGCAAGCGCCCGGCGTGGGCGCGCGACAAGGCCGGCTGTTCGATGCTGTCCTGCAGCTCCTGAGGTGTCGGCGCGCGGTAGAGCCACATGAGCGGCCGGGTTACGCTATGCCGCCCATTCCGCCAGACGCCATCATGACCGACGTTTCCGCCAGCCCTGCCTGGGCCAATCGCCTGCGCGACATCGCCGACTTCCCCAAGCCGGGCATCCTGTTCAAGGACATCATGCCGCTGCTGGCCGATGGCGCCGATTTCGCCGCGGCGATCGATGCCATGGTCCAACCGTGGCGCGATGCCGGCCTGGTGGCAGTGATGGGGATCGAGTCGCGCGGCTTCATCCTGGGCGCGGCGATGGCGCGCGTGCTGGGCGTGGGCTTCGTGCCGGTACGCAAGCCGGGCAAGCTGCCGGGCCGCACGCTCAAGCAGGAATACACCCTGGAATACCGTACCGACAGCATCGAAGTGCACGCCGATGCGTTGCCGCCCGGCGCGCGCGTGCTGATCGTCGATGACGTGCTGGCCACGGGCGGCACCTTGCTGGCGGCGCTGTCGCTGGCCCAGCAGTTGCAGGTCGAGGTGGTTGGCGCGGCGGTGCTGGTCGAACTGGCCGGCCTGGGCGGCCGCGAGCGCTGGGACGCCAACGTGCCGCTGTTGGCGAACCTGGTGTACTGACGTATCGGCGCGGTGGCCACGCCACCACCCACCGTAGAGCCGACCGTTGGTCGGCTGCCGTTGAACCATAGAGCCGACCGTTGGTCGGCTGCCGTTGAACCGTAGAGCCGACCGTTGGTCGGCTGCCGTTGATCCGGCGCCTCATGAACCTCACACCGCCAA
>NZ_JBFULB010000258.1:3517-9017 GCF_056400545.1 Stenotrophomonas sp. P5_A8
CGCCAAGAGCAGCCGACCAACGGTCGGCTCTACGGCGGCATTGCCGCCCTCCACCCCGCGTCGCTTACATCCTGCGGACGCGGAAACGACGGCCCTTGATCTTCCCCGCTTCCAGCTGCGCGATCGCCTTGCCGACCTGCTCGCGCGCAATCGCCACGTAGGAACGCGTGGCGTAGATGTCGATCTTGCCGATCGCCTTGGCCGACAGCCCGGCATCGCCGGTCAGCGCGCCGAGGATGTCGCCGGGACGCAGCTTGTCGGTCTTGCCGCCGTCGATGCGCAGCGTTTCCATCGCCGCCTGCGGCAGCACCGCCGGGCGCGCGGTGGCCAGCGGGGTCTTCTGCCAGTCCAGCGGCTTGCCCTGGGCGGCCTCCAGCGCATCGGCGCGATTGCGCTCGCGGCCGGTGACCAGGCTGATCGCAAGACCGGACGCGCCGGCGCGACCGGTGCGGCCGACGCGGTGTTCGTAGGTTTCGATGTCGGTGGGCAGCTCGTAGTTGATCACCGCCGCCAGGTCCTGCACATCCAGCCCGCGCGCGGCCACGTCACTGGCCACCAGCACGTTGCAGCTGCGGTTGGCGAAGCGCACCAGCACTTCGTCGCGGTCGCGCTGTTCCATTTCACCGTGCAGCGGCAGCGCCGAGAAGCCGAACTGCTGCAGCGAGTTGGCCACATCGTCGACGTCGCGGCGGGTGTTGCAGAACACCACCGTCGATTCCGGGTTGTACTTGAGCAGCAGCCCGGCCAGCGCCTTCTGCTTGCTGGCCAGGTCGGTCTCGCAGAACAGGTGGCGGATCGCCGGCGCGTTGTCGGCGCCTTCAACGGTCACCTCGACCGGGTCGCGCAGCAGCTCACGCGCGATCTGGCGGATCTCATCGGGGTAGGTGGCCGAGAACAGCAGCGTCTGCCGGTCCTTGCTGGTGCGGCCGGCGATCTCGCGGATCGGCTCTTCAAAGCCCATGTCGAGCATGCGGTCGGCTTCGTCCAGCACCAGCGTGGTCACCCCGCCCAGCTTCAGCGCACGCTTGCGGCCCAGCTCCTGGATGCGTCCGGGCGTGCCCACCACCACGTGCGGGTCGTGCGCTTCCAGCGACGCCAACTGCGGGCCGAGCGGCATGCCGCCGGTCAGCACCACCAGCTTCAAATTGGGGATGCCGGTGGCCAGTTTGCGGATCTGCTTGCCGACCTGGTCGGCCAGTTCGCGGGTCGGGCACAGCACCAGCGCCTGGGCGCGGATCACCGACGGATCCAGTGCCTGCAGCAGGCCCAGCCCGAACGCGGCGGTCTTGCCGCTGCCGGTGGGGGCCTGTGCGATCAGGTCGCGGCGATCGAGGATGGCCGGCAGGCTCTGCGCCTGCACGGGGGTCATGCGGGTATAGCCCAGCGCGTCGATGCCCGCCGCCAGCGAGGCCGACAGGGGCAGTTCGGAGAATTCGTTCATGGCGCATTCTACCCGCTGCGCCGCTCGCCGGGCGGGTGCCGGCCAGGCTCAGGCCAGATCCAGCGCCCGCAGTCTCTCCATCAGGGCACCGTGCTGGGCATGGCTGAACTCGCCGAGGCTGGCGCCGACGTCCAGAATCACCGTGTGAAACCATGGATTGGGATGCCGGAGGTCTTCCTCCCAGGACACCGCGACGTCCGCGCCCAGCACCTGCCTCAGCAGCTCGAGCAGGTCGTCTTCGGCTTCATCCACGGCCCCGTAGCGCGCCAGCAGCAGCAGGTACGGAATGCGCAGGCAGCGGCGATCAACGGGTGGGACGCGCTCACGTTTCATCGCGCCAGTTTTGCATGCTGCATGCTGCACACGCATGGCTCATCCGAGCAGCGCATGCACGCCCAGGTTGATGCCCAGTCCGCCGGCCAGCAGCCAGCCGAACAGCAGCAGGGCAAGCAGCAGCGGCTTGATCCCGGCCTGGCGCAGCGCCGAGACGTGGGTGGTGAGGCCAAGCGCGGCCATCGCCATGGCCAGCAGCACGTTGTCCAGGTCGATGGCCGCAGCGACCATCGCCGAAGGCAGCACATGCAGCGAGTTGATCCCGGCCACCGCCGCGAATCCGAACGCGAACCACGGCACCACGATCGTCGCGCGCGCCGCGCCGGGCTGCATGACACGGCCGCGTGCCAGCAGCAACGACAGCGCGAGCAGGAACGGGGCCAGCATCATCACCCGCACCATCTTGGCGATCACCGCCGTATCGGCGGCGCCCTGGCTCACCGCACGCCCGGCCGCAACCACCTGCGCCACTTCATGAACGGTCGAGCCGGTGAACACGCCGTAGGCCGCTTCGCTCATCGGCACCCAGCCATGGGCAAGGTTGAGCTGATACAACAGCGGGTACAGGAACATCGCCAGCGTGCCGAACACCACCACCGTCGATACCGCCACGGTCACCTGCTCGGCGCGACCGCGCACCACCGGCTCGGCGGCCATCACCGCCGCCGCGCCACAGATCGCGCTGCCCGCGCCGATCAACAGCGCGCTCTCGCGATCCATCCCGAACCAGCGGGTGCCGGCCCACCAGGCCAGCGCGAAGGTGCTGCCCAGCACCAGCGCATCAACCAGCACGCCGGCCACGCCGACCTGGCCGATGTCCTGGAACGTCAGCCGCAGCCCATACAGCACGATGCCGGCGCGCAGCAGCCACTGCTTGGAAAAGCCGACCCCGCACGCGGCCTGCGCGGCGAGGCGCGGATAGACGCTGTTGCCCAGCGCGATACCGAGCACGATGGCCAGGGTCAACGCGCTGATGCCGTGCGCCTGCAGCCATGGCAGCGTTGCCAGGCCCATCGCGGCCGCCGCCACCCCCGCGGTCAGCAGCAGGCCCGGCACGCGGCCGCGCCAGCGCTGGGCCAGGGACGTCGAGGGCAGGGCGGCGGTAGAGGTGTTCACGGCAACGCTCCGGTGGGATCAGGTGAACAGCGTGCGCGTCGGCAATGAACCTGTAAAACGCATTGTTCATCTGATTTCAACCAGTTCTATGCGTTAATGTCCGCCATGCACCTCACCTTGCGCCAATGGCAGGTTTTCGTGGCTGTCGCCGACGCGGGTACCACGGCGGCGGCGGGCACGCAGCTGGCGCTGTCGCAGTCGGCCACCAGCGCCGCGCTCAACGAACTGGAAGCCCACCTGCCCGCGCCGCTGTTCGATCGCATCGGCCGGCGCTTGGTGCTCAACGCGCACGGTCGGGCGCTGCTGGACCCGGCGCGGGCGCTGCTGGTCGCTGCCGCCGACATGGAGACCGTGGCCGGGGTCGGGCAGGACCGCACGCTCGACCAGGTCCCGCTGCAGTTGCGGATCGGCGCCAGCAGCACCATCGGCAACTACCTGCTGCCGACGCGCGTGGCCGCGCTGCTGGCCGACAACCCGCTGGCGCAGGTCGACCTGCGCATCGGCAACAGCGCCGACGTGGTGGCTGCAGTGCAACGGCTGGAGGTCGACCTGGGCCTGATCGAGGGCCCGTGCCATGAAAGCGGCCTGCAGGTGCTGCCGTGGCAGCGCGATGCACTGGTGATCGTCGCTGCGGCCGACGCGCCGCTCGGGCCGATGCCGGACCTGGCCACGCTGGCCAACGCGCGCTGGCTGCTGCGCGAACCCGGGTCGGGCACCCGCGAGGCGGTCGAGCAGGCGCTGCTGCCGCATCTGCACCACTTCGGCCGATCCATGCGGCTGGGCAGCACCGAGGCAATCAAGCAGGCGGCAGCGGCCGGGCTGGGCGTGGCCTGCCTGTCCGGCCACGCCGTGGCCGATCTGGTTGCGCTGGGCACGCTGCGTATCCTGGACACCCCGTTGCCGCTCCTGTCGCGGCAGCTGTGGGTGGTCCGGCACCCGGGCAAGCAGGTGCCGCCGGCATTGGCCACGCTGCTGGGCCTGCCGCCGGACGCTTTCGCGCACGGTTGAGCGACGCCGCGCACCGCCAGCCCGTACAATGGTCGGATGCCTCTGATTACTCTCCAAAACGTCGACTTCAGCGTCGGCGGCCCCTTGTTGCTGGAAAAAGCCGAACTGTCGATCGAGCCGGGCGAGCGTATTGCCCTGATCGGCCGCAACGGCGCCGGCAAATCGACCCTGCTCAAACTGCTGTCCGGCGATCACAAGCCCGATGACGGCGAAGTCCGCGTGCAGCAGGGGGTGCGCATCACCCGCCTGGAACAGGAGGTGCCGCACGGTGCCGCCGGCAGCGTCTTCGACGTGGTCGCCGATGGCCTGGGCGAGCTGGGCCAGTGGCTGGCCGAGTTCCATCACCTGAGCATGGCCGACGACTTCGACGGCGATGCCTTGTCGGCCGTACAGGCCAAGATCGACGCCGCCAACGGCTGGGGCCTGGATCAGCGCGTCAGCGAGACCCTGACCAAGCTCGACCTGGACGGCGATGCCGAATTCGCGCGCCTGTCCGGCGGTATGAAGCGCCGCGTGCTGCTGGGCCGCGCGCTGGTGTCCTCGCCGGATCTGCTGCTGCTGGACGAACCCACCAACCACCTGGACATCGAAGCCATCGACTGGCTCGAAATGTTCCTCAAGAACTGGAACGGCAGCGTGGTGTTCGTCACCCATGACCGTCGCTTCCTGCGCGCGCTGGCCACCCGCATCGTCGAGATCGACCGCGGCCAGGTCACCAGCTGGCCCGGCGACTGGGCCAACTACGAACGCCGCCGCGAAGAGCGCATGAACGCACAGGCGCAGGAAAACGCGCGCTTCGACAAACTGCTGGCGCAGGAAGAAATCTGGATCCGCCAGGGCATCAAGGCCCGTCGTACCCGCGACGAAGGCCGTGTGCGCCGCCTCAAGGCGATGCGCAACGACCGTTCGCAGCGCCGCGAGCTCGGCGGCAACGTGCGCATGGAAGCGGCGCAGGCGGAGAATTCCGGCAAGAAGGTCATCGACGTCAAGGACATCTCCTTCGCCTTCGGCGAGCGGGTGATGGTCAAGGATTTCAGCACCGTCATCCTGCGCGGCGACCGCATCGGCCTGATCGGTCCCAACGGCAGCGGCAAGACCACGCTGCTCAAGCTGCTGCTGGGCGACCTGCAGCCGCAGGGCGGCGAAGTACGTGCCGGCACCAACCTGCAGATCGCCTACTTCGACCAGTACCGTGCGGTGCTGCGCGAAGACTGGACGGCGATCGAGAACGTGGCCGAAGGCCGCGATTTCATCGAGTTCAACGGCAAGCGCAAGCATGTGCACGCCTACCTGCAGGACTTCCTGTTCTCGCCCGAGCGTGCGCGCGCGCCGATCACCCGTCTGTCTGGTGGCGAGCGCAACCGCCTGCTGCTGGCCAAGTTGTTCGCCCAGCCGTCCAACCTGCTGGTGATGGATGAACCGACCAACGACCTGGACGTGGAAAMCCTCGAACTGCTCGAAGAGCTGCTGAGCGACTACACCGGGACCCTGCTGCTGGTCAGCCACGACCGTGACTTCCTCGACAACGTGGTGACCTCCACCATGGTCATGGAAGGCGACGGCGTGGTCGGCGAATACGTCGGCGGTTACACCGACTGGCTG
>NZ_JBFULB010000259.1:0-5439 GCF_056400545.1 Stenotrophomonas sp. P5_A8
GGCCGGGGCTGGCGGCCACGCCGCTGCTGGCCGGCTGCGGGATCGCTGCACGCGACTGGCGCCATTGCGCGGCATGCTCGCGCACGATCGCCGCCGCTTCATTGGCGTCGATCGTCGCGGCGTTTCCACCGGCGGGGCTGCGCAGCACCGCGCCCTGCTTGAGCAGGTTCACGTTGCCACGGATGAAGGCATCGGGATTGGCGCGCAGCAGCGCAATCATCGCCTGGTTGCGGTTGATGCCCTGCCCGCGCGCCACGCTGCCGGCAATCTGCGACAGCGTCTGGCCGCGCTGCACGGTGATGCTGCCATCGGCGGCCACGCTTGCGGGCGCGGGTGCGGGTGCGGGTGCAGGGGCGCGCGGGGTGCTGTTGCGCGGCGGCACCGGCACGGCGCGCGATGGGGTGGGGGCGGCTGCAACCGGGGTGGCCGGCTCAGCCGTCGGCACCGGATCGGGCTCGCGCACGATGGCGTTGGACATCGCGCCGGCCGGGGCGACGATCTCCGGTTCGGCCACGGCCAACGCGCTGTTGGGCGCATCGACCAGGGCGGAGTATTCGCGGACCAGGCGGCCCTGGCCCCAATCGGCTTCGATCAGGAAGTTCAGCGAGGGCGTGGTGACCGGGGCCTGCGTGCTGACCCGCACCACCGCCCGCCCCTGCGCGTTCTGGGTGAGCTCGAACTGCAGCTCACTGACCAGCCCGGCCGGGCGTTCCAGCCCGACCCGCGCGAAGGTGACCGGCGAGGCCAGGGCCACGCGCAGGTTCTGCAGCTCGGCTGGATCGGCCGAAATCACCGGAATTTCGGCCAGCAACGGCTGGCCGGGTTTGGACAGCACCCGGATATCGCCCAGCCCCAGGGCCATGGCGGAGCTGCTGGCCAGGGCCAGCAGCAGCGTGGACACATACTTGAGCGGGCGCAATGCGCCCGGAGCCCGGTTGTTCATGGCGGCCAATATAACGGCTCCCCCCGTGATCGGCGATGGTTCAATTGCAGCGGCCGATGGCATCCCCATGCCATCGGCACTGCGCGATCAGCCTTCGGCGGCGACCAGTTCGGCCAACTGCACGGCGTTGAGGGCGGCGCCCTTGCGGATGTTGTCCGACACGATCCACAGGTTCAGGCCACGCGGGTGCGAGAGATCCTCGCGGATCCGGCCGACATACACCGCATCGTTGCCCGAGGCGTGGGTGACCGGGGTCGGGTAACCGCCGGCTTCGTGCTTGTCGACCACTTCCACGCCGGGCGAGCGCGACAGCAGTTCGCGCGCGGCCTCCGGGGTGACCTTGTCGCGGGTTTCGATGGTCACCGCTTCGGAGTGGCCGTAGAACACCGGCACGCGCACCGCGGTGGGGTTCACCAGGATGCTGTCATCGCCAAGGATCTTGCGGGTTTCCCAGACCAGCTTCATCTCTTCCTTGGTGAAGCCGTTGTCCAGGAAGTCGTCGATGTGCGGGATCAGGTTGAAGGCGATCTGCACCGGGAAGCGCTGCGGGTCGATCTGCTGGAAGCTGAGCAGCTGGCCGGTCTGCTTGCCGAGTTCTTCCAGCGCCGAACGCCCGCCACCGGACACCGACTGGTAGGTGGCCACGTTGATGCGCACGATGCCGTACTGGCGGTGCAGCGGGGCGAGCGCGACCAGCATCTGCATGGTCGAGCAGTTCGGGTTGGCGATGATCCCGCGCGGGCGGTGCTTCAGCGCATCGGGGTTCACTTCGGAGACCACCAGCGGCACGTCATCGTCGTAACGGAACGCCGAGGAGTTGTCGATCACCACCGCACCGGCGGCGGCGAACTTCGGGCCGAACTCCTTGGACACGCTGCCACCTGCGGAGAACAGCGCGATGTCCACGCCGGTCGGGTCGAAGTCGGCCAGGTCCTGGACCTTGATCTTGTCGCCCTGGAAGTCGATTTCGCCACCGGCCGAACGCGAGGACGCGAGCAGGCTCAGCGTGGCGATCGGGAAGTTGCGCTCGGCCAGGATGGCCAGCATGGTTTCGCCGACAGCACCGGTGGCACCGACGACGGCGACGTGGAAACGACGATCTGGATTGTTCATGAGAACCTCTTGTTGGGGTGCCGACCTGCGGTCGGCAGCTACCGTGCTTTGGGGATGTGTACCAACCAACGGTTGATACCTACCGGAATTTGAAAGGGGTGTGCCAACCGACGGTTGGTACCTGCCACGCGCTGGGTTCGGGGAACCTCGCCTGCTGGTCGCGGAGGTTCCCTATCGTTTTGCGTCGTCGATGTTTTTGGCGCCCACGGTCGCGCCGCCGGCAACGGCGGCTTTCACGGCGTCGGCGTTGATCGCGCTCGGCGGGTTGCCGGCATGCGGGCCGAGGCCCAGCGCGGCGGTCAGGTTGTCCACCGCCAGCTGCACCATCGCCCGGCGCGTGGCCCGGCTGGCACTGCCGATATGCGGGGTCAGCACGATGTTGTGCAGGGCCAGCAGTTCCGGGCGTACCGTGGGCTCGCCTTCGAACACGTCCAGCCCGGCCGCTGCCAGGCGACCGTTGGCCAGGGCATCGGCCAGCGCGAGCTCGTCGACGATGCCACCGCGGGCGATGTTGACCAGGGTAGCGCTCGGCTTCATTTTCGCCAGCGCGTCCGCATCGATGATGTGGTGCGAGGAGGCGTTGTAGGGCAGCACCAGTACCAGGTGGTCGACCTGGGTGAGCAGGGTCTCCAGGTCCACGTACTGCGCGCCAACCTCGGCCTCGGTGGCCTCGGGCAGCCGCGAGCGGTTGTGGTACAGCACGCGCATGCCGAAGCCGAGCGCACCGCGCCGGGCGATGCCCTGCCCGATCCGGCCCATGCCCAGGATGCCCAGCGTGCTGCCGTGGATGTCGGCGCCGAGCATGGTCTGGAACGACCACTGGCCCCACTGGCCCTCGCGCAGCCAGCGTTCGGACTCGGTGATGCGCCGGGCGGTGGCCATCAGCAGCGCGAAGCCGAGGTCGGCGGTGGTTTCGGTCAACACGTCCGGGGTATTGCTGGCGAGGATACCGGCGGCACTGAGCGCCTCGACATCCAGGTTGTTGTAGCCGACGCCGACGTTGGCGATCGCGCGCAGCTGCGGCGCATTGGCAATCTCGGCCGCGCCGATGCGTTCGTTGAGGGTGATCAGCGCGCCGTCCACGCCTGCCAGCCGCTCGGCCAGCTGCTGCGGCGTGTAGCGGGTGACCTCGGCGGCCATGTCCAGGTCGACATGCTGCCCGAGCTGTTCGACGACGTCATCGAACAGCGGCTGGCTGACCCAGACCCGGGGACGCCGATCAACCATCGATCGTGCCCGGAATGCGCGGGGTGATGTCGCCGACATCGCCACACTGGGCGCGGTGGCGCAGCGCCTGGTCCATCAGCACCAGCGCCATCATCGCCTCGGCGATGGGCGTGGCACGGATGCCGACGCAGGGATCGTGGCGACCGGTGGTGATCACCTCGACCGCGTTGCCGTCGGCGTCCACGGTCGCGCCGGGCAGGCGCAGGCTGGAGGTCGGCTTGAGCACGATCGAGGCGGTGACCTGCTGGCCGGTGGAGATGCCACCGAGGATGCCACCGGCATGGTTGCTGGCAAAGCCCTCGGGGGTGATCAGGTCGCGGTGTTCGGTGCCCCGCTGGGTGACGCTGGCAAAGCCGTCGCCGATCTCCACGCCCTTGACCGCGTTGATGCTCATCAGCGCGGCGGCCAGTTCGCCGTCGAGCTTGCCGTAGATCGGCTCGCCCCAGCCCGGCGGCACGCCATCGGCGACCACGTTGACGCGCGCGCCAACCGAATCACCGGACTTGCGCAGCGCATCCATGTAGCTCTCCAGCGCCGGCACCTGTTCGGCGGCCGGCCAGAAGAACGGGTTGTCTTCCACCGCCGACCAGTCGTGCCCGGTCGGGGTGATCTCGCCCAGCTGGGAAAGGTAGCCGCGCACGGTCACGCCGAAGCGCTGCTGCAGCCACTTCTTGGCAATGACGCCCGCAGCCACGCGCATGGTGGTTTCGCGCGCGGACGAGCGGCCGCCACCGCGCGGGTCGCGGATGCCGTACTTCTGCCAGTAGCTGTAGTCGGCGTGGCCCGGGCGGAACTGCTGGGCGATGTTGGTGTAGTCCTTGCTGCGCTGGTCGGTGTTGCGGATCAGCAGCGCGATCGGGGTGCCGGTGGTACGCCCTTCGTACACGCCGGACAGGATCTCGATATCGTCGGTCTCGCGTCGCGCCGAGGTGTGCCGGCTCTTGCCGGTGGCGCGGCGCTGCAGGTCGTGGGCGAATTCATCGGCAGTGATGTCCAGCCCCGGCGGGCAGCCATCGATCACGCAGCCGATCGCCGGACCGTGCGATTCGCCGAAGGTGGTGACGGTCAGCAGTCTGCCGAAGCTGTTGGAACTCACGGCCGCTGCGCTGCCAGTTCGGTGATGCGGGCGCTGTGGGCGATCAGTTCACGGCATTCGACGGCGAAGATGCCCATCTGGCCAACCTTGAATTCGACCCAGGCAAAATCGACTTCCGGCAGCAGCTTGATCAGGTGCTGCTCGGATTCGCCCACTTCGCAGATCAGCAGACCGTCTTCGCTGAGGTGCAGCGGGGCGTCGCGCAGGATCTTGAGCACCAGGTCCAGGCCATCATCACCCGCACGCAGGCCCATTTCCGGCTCGTAGGAGTATTCCTTCGGCAGGGCATCGGTTTCGTCATTGGTGACGTAGGGCGGGTTGGTGACGATGAGGTCGTAATGGCGGCCGGTGAGGCCGTTGAACAGGTCGGACTTGAGCAGGGTGACGTTGTGCGCCTGCAGGCGTTCCTTGTTCTCATGCGCCAGCGCCAGGGCGTCGTCGCTGAGGTCCACGCCGTCCACTTCCCAGTTGGGGTAGTAGTGGCCCATGGCGATGGCGATGCAGCCCGAGCCGGTGCACAGGTCGAGGGCGCGATGGACGTCGCGGCCGGCGAGCCACGGCTCGAAACCGGTTTCGATGAGTTCGGCGATGGGCGAGCGCGGCACGAGGGCGCGGCTGTCGCTCTTGAAGCTGAGGCCGGCGAACCAGGCTTCACCGGTGAGGTAGGCGGCCGGGAGGCGTTCGGTGATGCGGCGTTCGAACAGGGCCAGGACCTCGGCCTTCTCCGGGGTGGTCACGCGCGCGGCGCCGTAGGCCGGACCGAGGTCGTGCGGCAGGTGCAGGCTGTGCAGGACCAGTTGGGTGGCTTCGTCCAGGGCGTTGTCGTAGCTGTGCCCGAAGGTCAGCCCGGCGGCGTTGAAACGGCTGGTGCCGTAGCGGATCAGGTCGATGATCGTATGGAGTTCGGCGGCCGTTTCGGCAGTCATGGCAAGGCAACAGACAAAGTGGCCCCCGATTATAGGCGACCCCATGCCCCCCGGCATCCGTTGCAGTCGAAAGTGGTTGTGTTGGGGGTTGGGGCGTTGGAGGCCTGAAGCAGGGTCAAGGTCAACGTCCACGG
>NZ_JBFULB010000260.1:0-5412 GCF_056400545.1 Stenotrophomonas sp. P5_A8
CTACGGCGGTACGCGCGCGTGGCGCAGTCGTTGCATTGCCTGCGCGCGCCGCGCCAAGACTCAGCGCCATGACGATCCCCAGGCAGGACACCCATCGGTTCATGGCCCTGCTCACAGCTGCATCGGCATCATGTTCTGGGTGGCGTTGTGCATCACCCACAGCGAGCCGGCCACCACGATGGCGATCAGGAAGGCGGTGCACAGGAAGATGCCGGTGTTCTCGCGCTGGCTGCGGCCTGCGCCGATATGCAGGAACAGCACCAGCTGGGCGACCAGCTGCACCACGCACAGCACCACGATGGCGGTCAGGCGCAGTGGCTGCGGCACCAGATCGGTCATGACCACGCCGAACGAGGCGCCGGTGAGCACCACGCACAGCAGCAGGCCGAGGATATAGCCCTTCAAGGTGGCATGGCCGCCGCCGTGATCGGCATCAGGCGCGTTCGCGCTCATACAAACTCCCTCAGGTAGACGAAGGTGAACACACAGATCCAGATCAGATCCAGGAAGTGCCAGAACAGGCTCAGGCAGGCCAGCCGGCGGCGGACCACGCCATCCAGGCCGAACTTCAGCACCTGGTGGATCATGATCGCCAGCCACAGCAGGCCGAAGCTGACGTGCAGGCCGTGGGTGGCCACCAGGGTGAAGTACGCCGACAGGTAGGCGCTCACATCCGGGGTGGCACCTTCATGGATCAGCTCGGCGAACTCATAGAGCTCCATGCCGATGAAGCCCGCGCCGAGCAGGCCGGTCATCGCCAGCCAGCCCACCACCTGGTTGCGCTTGCCCGCCTGCATGCCCAGCATCGCCACGCCGAAGGTGAAGCTGCTGAGCAGCAGCAGGACCGTCTCGGCCAGCACGAAGCCGAGCTTGAACAGTTCCTTGCCGCTGGGGCCATCGGCCGTTCCGTTGAGCAGGACACCAAAGGTGGCGAACAGCACCGCGAAGATCAGGCAGTCGCCCATCAGGTACATCCAGAAGCCCACGATGGTCTTGCTGCCGTCGTCGTGGTGCGCGTGGCCGTGGTCGTGATGACCGGCCGCAAGCGGGCCGTGCTGCGTGGCAGCGGTCAGGGTATCGCCGCTCATGCCTTGGCTCCTTCCATGCGCGCGAAGTGCGCGTCTTCAATGCGCTTCACCTCGGCGGCGGGCACGTAGTAGTCCACGTCACGGTCATAGGAGCGCAGCACGAAGGTGGCGATCACGCCGATCAGGCCGATCCCCGCCAGCACCCACATATGCCAGACCAGGGCGAAACACAGCACCAGGCTGAACACCGAGATCACCACGCCGGCGGCGGTATTGCGCGGCATATGGATGTCCTCGTACGTGGCCTGGCGCTGCCAGGCGCGCCCCTGCTGCTTGTCGTCCCAGTGCTGCTCCAGCGAGGTGATCGAGGGCAGCGTGGCGAAGTTGTAGAACGGCGGTGGCGAGGATGTGGCCCACTCCAGGCTGCGTGCATTCCACGGGTCGCCGGTGAGGTCCAGGTTGGCCTTGCGGTCGCGGACACTCACGTAGAACTGGATGAACATCGCCGCGATGCCGGCGGCGATCACCAGTGCGCCGATGGCCGCCACGATCAACCACGGCTGGTAACCCTCGACCGCGTAGTGGTTCATGCGCCGTGTCATCCCCTTGAAGCCCAGCACGTACAGCGGCATGAAGGCCAGGTAGAAACCAACCAGCCAGCACCAGAACGACACCTTGCCCAAGCGCTCATTGAGGGTGAAACCGAACGCCTTCGGGAACCAGAAGGTGATACCGGCCAGGCAGCCGAACACCACGCCGCCGATGATCACGTTATGGAAGTGCGCGATCAGGAACAGGCTGTTGTGCAACACGAAATCCGCACCCGGAATGGCCAGCATCACACCGGTCATGCCGCCCAGCGCGAAGGTGACCATGAAGCCGATCGTCCACATCGTCGAGGAGTGGTAACGGATGCGGCCGCGGTACATGGTGAACAGCCAGTTGAACAGTTTCACCCCGGTGGGGATGGAGATGATCGAGGTCATGATGCCGAAGAACGCGTTGACGTTCGCGCCCGAGCCCATGGTGAAGAAGTGGTGCAGCCAGACGAAGAACGACAGCACGCCGATCGAACAGGTGGCGTACACCATCGAGCGGTAGCCGAACAGCGGCTTGCCCGAGAAGGTGGCGATGATCTCGGAGAACGCACCGAAGCACGGCAGGATCAGCACGTAGACTTCCGGGTGGCCCCAGATCCAGATCAGGTTGACGTACATCATGGCGTTGCCGCCGGCATCGTTGGTGAAGAAGTGCATGCCGAAGTAACGGTCCATGCTCAGCAGCACCAGGGTGGCGGTCAGCACCGGGAAGATCGCCACGATCAGGATGTTGGTGATCAGTGCAGTCCAGGTGAACACCGGCATCTTCATCAGGTCCATGCCCGGCGCCCGCATCTTGAGGATGGTGACGATGAAGTTCAGGCCGGTCAGCGTGGTGCCGATGCCCGATACCTGCAGTGACCAGATGTAGTAGTCCACGCCCACCGTGGGGCTGTACTCGATGCCCGACAGCGGCGGATAGGCCACCCAGCCGGTGGCGGCGAAGTCGCCGACGAACATGGACAGCATCACCAGCACCGCGCCCACCGCCGACAGCCAGAAGCTGAGCGAGTTGACGAACGGGAAGGCCACGTCGCGCGCGCCGATCTGCAACGGCACCACGATGTTCATCAGGCCAACGATGAGCGGGGTCGCCACGAAGAAGATCATGATCACCCCGTGCGCGGTGAATATCTGGTCGTAGTGTTCCGGCGGCAGGTAGCCGGCGCTGTCATTGGCGGCGATGGCCTGCTGGGCGCGCATCATCAGCGCATCGGCGAAGCCGCGCACCAGCATGACCAGGGCCAGCAGGATGTACATCACGCCGATCTTCTTGTGGTCCACCGAGGTGATCCACTCGGTCCACAGGTAGCCCCACTTCTTGAAGTAGGTGATCGCCGCGATGATCGCCACGCCGAGCAGCAGCGACCCGGCCAGTGCCGACATGATGATCGGGTCGTGGTAGGGAATCGCTTCGAGGTTCAACTTTCCAAGCACAATCAGTTCTCCGCGGTACGGCTGGCGGCAGGCGCGGCCAGGCTCACCAGTTGGGTTTTCGCCCCGGGTGCTTCGCCCGGCAGGCAGATCTCGTCATCGGGCATGCCGCCGTGGCGACGCACGATGCTGTCGAACAACCCGGTATCCACCGCACCGAAGTGCAGCAGCGGCGAGCCGTGGGTAGGCGTTTCCAGTTCGGCCAGGCGGGTGGCGCCGAGGTGGTCGCCACTGCTGCGGGCCTGCGCCAGCCAGCGGGCGAAATCGGCTTCGGTGACCACCCGTGCCGGGAACTTCATGTCCGAGAAGCCGGCGCCGCTGTAAGCCGAGGACATTCCCGCGTAGGTGCCCGGGGTGTGCCCGATCAGGTGCAGGCGGGTCTGCATGCCGGCCATGGTGTAGACCATGCTGCCCAGCTGCGGCACGAAAAAGGCGTTCATCATCGACTCGGAGGTCAGCTTGAACGCAACCGGCGTATCGACCGGCATCACCAGCTCGTTGACCGTGGCCACGTTGTGGTCGGGGTAAATGAACAACCACTTCCAGTTCAACGCCACCACTTCCACACGCAGCGGCGCCTTGTCCGATTCAATCGGCCTGTACGGGTCCAGCGCGTGGGTGCTCTTCCAGATCAGCACCGCCAGCACCACGATGRTCAGGCACGGGATGGTCCAGATGACGACCTCGATCGCGGTGGAATGCGACCAGTCGGGCGCGTAGGTGGCATTCGTGTTGGACGCACGGTAACGCCAGGCGAAGTACAGCGTGAGCAGGATCACCGGAATCACCACCAGCAGCATCAGGCCGGTGCAGACCAGGATCAGCTGCATCTCCTGTTCGGCGATGCTGCCCATGGGATTGAACAGCTCCAGGGAGGTGCACCCGGTGAGCAGGGGCAGCAGCGCTGCCAGGCCGGACCAGCGTCCGGCGCGGGCTCGACCGGCCAACGGGGCGCGGCGAGCAGGTTGAGTAACGGGGATCATGCGGGACGGCCCTTCCAACGCAGTGCCGGGCCGGGCGGCCCGGATCATGAAAAGTGGCGGACAACCCCCTGCATGACCGATATGCATGGGGGGTGCCCGCCGCMGCCGCGTACGTTAGGCAACGACATGATCCATACATGATGCGACACACTGTCGCAGGCGCCTGCGCGGCGCGGCGTAAGATGCGCCGATGCAAGCCGACAGCCCCGCGTGGAGCAGCCTCATCGCCGACGGGCACGGGCCGGTGTACCTGCGTATCGTGCAGGCGCTCGAACGCGCCGTGCGGTCCGGCGCGCTGCGTCCCGGCCAACGCCTGCCCGCGCAGCGCGCACTGGCCAACGACCTCGGCGTGGACCTCACCACGGTCACCCGCGCGTTCAACGAGGCGCGCAAGCGTGGCTTGATCGACGCACGCGGACCACTGGGCTCGTTCGTCGCCCCACCCCAGGTGGCGCTGGACCAACTTGTGGACCTGAGCATGAACCTGCCGCCGACCCCGCCCGGCGGCGAGGTGGCCGACATGCTGCGGCGTGGCCTGTCCACGGTGCTCACCCGCAGCGATGCCGGCAACCTGATGACCTACCACGTCGGCGGCGGCAGCCGCGCCGATCATCTGGCCGCGCAGCAGTGGCTCAAACCGATGTTGGGCAAGGTGGACAGCGATCGGCTGGTGGTGACCGAAGGCGCGCAGGCTGCATTGTCGGCGCTGCTGCTGGCACTCACCGAGGCCGGCGACACGATCCTGTGCGAACCGCGGGTCTATCCCGGCCTGCTGCATGCGGCGCGGGTACTGCAACGCAAGCTCCAGGTAGTGGCATGCGACGAACACGGCATGCGCCCGGATGCGCTGCGTCGGCAGGCGCGGGCCACCGGCGCGAAGGTGGTCTACCTCAACCCGACCGCGCAGAACCCCACCGCCCATACCGTGCCCGAAGCGCGCCGGAGAGCGCTGGCTGACGTGTTGCGCGCACAGGATCTGCGCCTCATCGAAGACGACCCGTACTGGCTGCTGGTCGACGATGCCCCTGCCCCGCTCGCCCTGCTGGCGCCGCGGCACACCTGCTACATCTCCACCTTGTCCAAGTGCCTGAGCCCGGGCCTGCACACCGGCTTCGTCCACCTGCCCGACGGCGTGTCACGCCAGGGCGTGCTGGACGCGCTGCGCGCAGTCAACCTGATGGCACCGCCACTGATGAATGCCCTGGTCACCCAGTTGATCCTGGATGGCTCGGCTACTGCCCTGCTCAGGCTGGTGCAGAACGAAGCCGCCGAGCGCCGCTACCTGGCGCGGTCGGCGCTGTCGCCTACGTTCCTGCAGCACTGCGCCGGCGTGCACGCATGGTGCCGCTTGCCGCCACAGTGGACCGC
>NZ_JBFULB010000261.1:0-5411 GCF_056400545.1 Stenotrophomonas sp. P5_A8
GCCACGTAGCGCATCGCATCAGTGAGCGACTGCACGCCGCGCGCATCCAGTTCGGCGCGCTCGATCACCGACACGGACTGCGGCGTCTCGGTAATGCTGGTGCTGGTCTTGGTTGCACCGCTGGCGCTGTTGGCCGCACGGTAGGCGTTGACCCGTACCGCATCCAGATCGGTGGCGGTCTGCGCGTGTACGGGGAGCGCGCCTGCGGCAGACAGTGCGCAGGCGAGGGCGAGCAGGTTGGGGCGCAACCGGCGGGAGGTTTCAGTGGGGAAGGGCATGACGGAACGCTCGAAGACACGGAAGGTGTGCGCGCGCTGGCCTTTCGCACGCGGCCCGTAGCCGCCACCAGCGCCGTTGCGTCGCCGGCGGCGACGTTGCCCGCTGCATTCTAGGGAATCTGGCAATTTATGCAATTGCGACACATTCGCATATGGGGTGCGAAGCCCACGATGTTGGATGCCGTTGGCGCGTTGAATGTTGCGCAGAGCCATTCATCGTTCTACCGGTGCCGCCAATAACCGCTTGCGCATCCCGCCGCGAGGTCTAGAATGCGCCCATCACCTGACCACCGCCGCCATGACTTCGATGCCGCTCCTGACGTTTTTTACCCAGACCCGCGAAAGCGCGGGACGGGCGCGTCTGCCCTGCGGCTCATCAGGCGGCTGACCGGTATCCGGTCACCCTGGAAGACCCCAGACAGAGCGCCCCACCGGGCGCTCTTTTCGTTTCAGCGCTTCACAAACCCACGCAAAGGAGAACGTGCCATGCACCAGATCGCCGAGCCCCAAGCCTGGCCGCACGCCCGTTAGCCAACGGCGGCGTGCGGCTCCTCGATGTTGGCGACGAGAGCAATCACCATGAACACCACAACCCACACCCTTTCGCACTGGCGCAACCTGGGCATCATCGCCCACATCGACGCCGGCAAAACCACCCTCACCGAACGCCTGCTGTGGAAAACCGGCGAGATCCGCCGCGTCGGCGAAGTCCATGATGGCGCGGCCACCACCGACTTCTCGGCGATCGAGCGCGAGCGCGGCATCACCATCGGCGCGGCGGCCGTGCAGGCGCATTGGGCGCCGCGCGGTGGCGACGACCATCGGCTGACCCTGATCGACACCCCCGGCCACATCGATTTCGCCATCGAAGTGGAGCGCTCCCTGCGCGTGCTCGACGGCGCGGTCGCGGTGTTCTCCGCGGTCGATGGCGTGCAGCCGCAGTCCGAGACCGTCTGGCACCAGGCCCGTCGGCACGGCGTGCCGTTGATCGCCTACGTCAACAAAATGGACCGCGTCGGCGCGTCGTTCGAGCGCGTGCTGGGCCAACTGGAGGACAAGCTGCAGGCGCGTCCGTGGGCAATCGGCTGGCCGCTTGGCGACGAAAACCATTTCCATGGCTGGGTCGATTTCATCGCCCGCCAGACGGTGGAATGGGACGACGCCGGCAACCCGACCCGCAGCGACTGGAGCACCGATGAGCAGGCGCAGTGGCAGCCGTATCGCCTGCGCCTGATCGAGGCGGTGGCCAACCACGACGACACGCTGGCCGAAACCTGGCTGGCGGGCGACAACGTGGACGATGCGCTGCTGCGCGCTGCGCTGCGCCGGGCCACGCTGGCCGGCGCGGGCGTACCGGTGCTGGCCGGTGCTGCGTTCAAGAGCAAGGGCATCGACACGTTGCTGGATGCGATCGTCGACTTCCTGCCGTCGCCGTTGGACCGACCTGCCGTGGTTGCGATGCGGGGTGAGAGCGAGGTGTTGTTGCCGCCGGACCCGAAAGGGCCGCTGGCCGCGCTGCTGTTCAAGATCACCCACCAGGCCCATGCCGCCCTCAGTTTCGTGCGGGTGTACTCGGGCACGTTGAAGGTGGGCGACCAGGTGGCCAGCTCGCAGCACGCACAGGGCCGACGCATCAGCCGGCTGGTGCGGGTGCAGGCCGACCAGACCCACGAGATCACCGAGGCGGTTGCCGGWGACATCGTGGCGGTGATCGGCTGGAAGGATGCGGTGAGCGGTGAAACCCTCAGCGCGCCCTCCGCGCCGCTGCTGCTGGACACCATCCATGCCCAGCACGCGGTGCTGGCGTGGCGGTTGAACGCCGACAAGGCGTCCGACCTGATCCGGATGAGCCAGGGCCTGTCGAGCCTGGCGCAGGAAGATCCCTCGTTCCGCGTCGCCACCGATGCGGTCACCGGGGAGACCCTGATCTGGGGCATGGGCGAACTGCACCTGGAAGTGATGGTCGAGCGCCTGCGCAGCGAGTGGAACGTGCCGGTCAAGGTGGGCGCGCCCCGTGTCGCCTATCAGGAGACGCCGTCGCGGGCGGTGCAGGACGTGGAGGGCAAGGTCGTCAAGCAGACCGGTGGCCAGGGCCAGTTCGCCCGGGTGCTGATCGAGGTGGTGCCCACCGGTGACGAGGCGGTGCGTTTCGTCGACCGCACGGTCGGCGGCGTGATCCCGAAGTCGTTCGTGGCGGCCGTGGAAAAGGGCGTACGCGCGGCGCTGGAAGAAGGGCCGCGTGGACATCCGGTGGTCGGGATCGAGGTGACCCTGACCGATGGGCAGACCCATGCCAAGGACTCCTCGGAGATGGCCTTCCACCGCGCTGGTAGCGAAGCGGTCAAGGCGGCACTGGCCACGACCGGTACACGMCTGCTGGAGCCGGTGATGGAAGTGGCCATCCACGCGCCGTCGGCCAATGTTGGCGACGTGGTGGGCGACCTCAACCGCCGCAGCGGGCGGGTGGCCTCGATCGAGGATCACGGCGCGCAGGTGGAAGTGGTGGGCTATGCGCCGCTGGCGCGGCTGGTCGGCTACACCACCTCGCTGCGCTCGTTGACCCAGGGAAGGGCGACCAGCGACATGCGCTTCAATGGCTATGAGGAAGTGCAGGCGGCTTGATGGGGCGGGTCGGTACGCCTGCCAGCGCGGACATCGTCGTCCGCTGATGAAGAAGCGAAGGGGGCCGGGAAACCGGCCCCCTTTTCCGTGGGCCGTTGCGCAAAGAGAACCACGCGGCCCAGGTCATGTCAGCCGTATGGGGCGTGGTTGCGGACAATGCACCGCACGAGAGGTCGGGCGCGACATGCCACCGCACCGGTTTCCGGTCATCGCCACGCGAAGGCGTCGCTGGGGCTTGCGCGCCAACTGCTGAAGCGTCGGTCCTTGGCTGTACCGCCTCGGCAAAGCGGCGCCGGACGCACCGCTATAGAATAAGCCGCTAGACCGTCGCCCTGCCGCTTTCACGGCGCGGCGACCACCGCATTTCGACCTCTGGAGCCGCTTCATGACCACTGCGCATTTCTACCCGATCGGCACCCCCGGCCAGCCCTGGGGCGACGCCGAGCGCGCGCAGTGGCGGGCCGCCCAGCAGCGCCAGCGCAGCTATCACGATGACGTGGTGGCCGCGCTTGAACGCCTGGGCGAACGCTTCGAGGTGGTCCAGTACGGCCAGCTCGACTACGCGCCGGATCATTACCCGCTGTTTGCCGTGGTCAACCAGGATTGGGATGCCGGGCTGCCGACCGCGCTGATCACCGGCGGCGTGCACGGCTATGAAACCAGCGGCGTGCATGGCGCGCTGCAGTTTCTCGACGAAAACGCTGAAGCCTACGCGGGCCGCATCAACCTGATCGTGGCGCCGTGCGTGAGCCCGTGGGGCTATGAGCGCATCCAGCGCTGGAATCCCGATGCGATCGATCCCAATCGAAGCTTCCGCGACGGTGGTCAGATCGAAGAGGCGCGCGCGCTGATGCAGTGGGTGGCCGCGCGCGGCGACACCCTGCTGGTGCACCTGGACCTGCATGAAACCACCGACAGTGACCTGCAGGAGTTCGACCCGGCACGCTGCGCGCGCGACGGCAAGGCCCTGGTGCCGGACATCATCCCCGATGGCTTCTACGTGATCGGCAACAGCGAAGATCCGCAGCCAGCGTTCCAGCAAGCGCTGATCGCAGCGGTGGAGAAGGTCACCCATATCGCCCCGGCCGATGCCAAGGGCGAACTGATCGGCATGCCGCTGCAATCCAATGGCGTGGTCTGGGGCGAGTCGCGTTCGATTGGCGCCTGCGCCGGCTTCACCGACGCGCGCTTTGCCACCACCACCGAGGTCTACCCGGACAGCCCGCGTACCAGCCCGCAGGAATGCAACGACGCGCAGGTGGCGGCGGTGCGTGCGGGGCTGGATTTCGCACTGGCCCAGCGTTGAGCGGTATCTGACGCGTTAGCCATTCGGGCCGGGCCGCCGCGGTGACACGCGGCGCTTCCGCCGGTCCGATGCGATCTCGATGCATCGGAACCTGTGGCCAGGTGCGGCGTTTACGCGTTGGCTGTGGCGGATTTCGGTGGATTCCTAGTGCATTTCCGGTCGCAGATCGCATCGGCGGTGGCGCCGGCATGGGTAACCTGCCCGGGCAGCAATGTCGCTGCCAGAGGAGCCACCGCATGCGCACCTGCATCGCAACGTTGTTGCTGGCATTGGGTCTGGCATCGCCAGCATCGGCTGACGACGCCACCATCGTGCTTCGCGATTTCATGCCGCTGGAGTTGGCGGCGGGGCGACTGGATCGAAACACAGCGGGTGCCCTGGTGGCCCAGGCGCTGACCGCGCCGCGCGCGCCGGCACCCCCGATCAGCCAGGTCGCAGTCCTCGCCGTGGGCTCTACGCAGGCGGGAGGCTGGGAATACATGACATCACCCRGGCAGTTGAGCACCACGCTTGATCATGGCGGCAGCGAGTTACGGGTTGTCGTTCGTCAGATCGGTTACGGCGGGGCCCCCATCGGCAGCCTCTGGGGCTCAGCGCTCCCACGCGGCGCGCAGTACATGACCGAGCGGCTGTGCGTCGACGGCAGCGGCTACACGCAACAGTGCCAACCGGGCCAGACCATCGTCGGCTGGTTGTACTACTTCAGCCTGGACGGTGCCCAGGATGGCGAATTCGGCTTCCAGAACACCTCGCTCAATGCCCCCTTCAACACCGCGTATACCGCAATCCATATCCGCTGACGAAAGCGCGGCGCCGTGGGGAAGGGGGCGCACGGTACGCGAGCGGCGGCCAGGGGCGGCCGCCGCATGTCGTCACTGCGCGAGGCAGGTGCTTACTGGATATCGCCGTACGAGCAGCCCACCGTCACCCAGCCGGGCGAATAGCTCAGGTCCACCAGCACGCGCACGTTGCGGTTGTCGCTGAGCACCTTGCGGTAATCCATGCCCTTCCAGCCGTACGTTTCTTCCATGGCGGCCTGGTCCGGGCGCGGCGACATGCCGCCGATGCGATCGACGATGGCCTTGCCACGGGTCAGTTCCTGGCCGGGTGCCACCTTGAAGGCCAGGTGCATTTCGGTGGTGCTGGACAGGTTGACCAGGTTGGAGGTCTCACCCCAGGCGGTGATCGGTGCATCGCTCTTCCAC
>NZ_JBFULB010000262.1:0-5382 GCF_056400545.1 Stenotrophomonas sp. P5_A8
GTCCAATGCTGCCCCCAGTGAAACAGGCCCAACGGAAGCACTGTGCGCTCACTAAGCCTCCCTTGCAGAGAGCGATAGCGCAGGTGCACGGTGCCACCTTCACGAACGGCCGTATGCAGTGGCTGCCAGCACGGCAGCGACACAGGCACTGCGCGCAGCGCTCGGGCGATGCGCGGCTTGGGAGGACCGGAGGGGGATGCCGCCTGCAGCTTATGCAACAACGAACGCGCCGCTGGCTGCAGGTGTCCGCCACCACTGCAGGCCAGCATCTCCACCGCCAATTGCAATGCCTCGAGCTCTGACGCATCCAAGGTCAGGGGCGGTAATTCAAAGTTGGGCTTGAGGCTATAGCCAATGCCCGCCTCGCCATAGACAGGTATACCGGCCACGGACAGGTCATCCATATAGCGGTAGATGCTGCGCACGGAAATACCCAGCTCTGTGGCCAGCACCGCCGCAGTAACTGGCTGTCGCACACGAATCAGATTGACCAACTGGAACAGACGATCGGCCTTGCGCATGATGGTTGCCGTGACTACAGCTGCTGTAAATATCCTCCAGCACCCGAAAATGCAAGCGGGTGTGCCGAGTCGCCATAGCGCGCTGCTCGAAGCTCGGATACGGCTGTGGCAGGCGACAGGAGAGCGGGTTGAGGCCGGACACTTGGCGTTGACGCGCCCAAGCCCATACAGCTGGGATACTGACTCCATCAAAGCTGAGCAACTGCCCCATGATGACCAAGTGGCGGCTGACCCTATTCAGGATCAGCAGGAGAATGTGGTTCCGATCCACTCTTTACGGGGTATTGGGTATCGTAACCGCCCTGGCAGGCGCTGCCGCCAAGTTCGTGTTACCGACTGGGCTCGCCACCCAGATTGGTGTTGATTCGGTCGGCAACATCCTCGGCATCCTGGCCGCCTCAATGCTGACGGTCACGACCTTCGCCCTTTCAACGATGGTTGCCGCTTACGGCTCGGCGTCCACCAACGCCACGCCGCGCGCCTCTCGATTACTGATTGAAGATACCCGGGCGCAAGGTACGCTGGCGACGTTCGTTGGTGCGTTCCTGTTCTCCATCGTCGGGCTCATCGCACTCAGCACGGGTATCTATGGGGACAGCGGACGACTTGTCCTGTTCGGAGCGACCATAGCGGTCATCATCGTCATCACCGTGACACTCCTTCGGGCCATCGAGCAGTTTTCCCGCTTTGGACGGCTGGGAGAAACGGTTGATCTGGTTGAAAAAGCCACGTTGAAGTCGATGAAGCAGCGCGCAGATGCGCCGTTTCTCGGCGGGATTCCCTACAGTGGCATAGCGCCAAGCAACACCATTGATGTCTTCGCCGCGGATGTTGGGTACGTTGAGCACATTGATGTGCAGCGGCTCAATGCCATCGCGGAGGAACACCAGCTGACGGTCTATTTGACCTGTCAGCCAGGCACCTTTGCGACTCCCAATCGCGCACTTCTGAGCGTTGGGGGCCTTCTCAACGACGATCAAAGAACACAGATGATTGAAGCGCTCACCATCGGCGGTTCTCGCAGGATGGAGAACGATCCGCGTTACGGCCTGGTCGTCCTCGCCGAGATCGGCGTGCGATCCATGTCTCCTGCCGTCAATGATCCTGGCACGTGCATCACGGTCATCGGTACCTGTGTGCGACTTCTGCTCAGATGGGATGCCTTGGCCTGCGCAGGTGAGCCTGACAAAGTGCGGTATTCCCACGTCCACATCGCTCAACTGGATGTGGACGACCTGTTCGAAGATGTGTTTGCGCCCATATCGACCGATGCAGCAGGGTCTCTTGAAGTCAACATCAGGCTGCAAAAAGCGTTCGCCGCCCTCTGCGCCGGCTGCTCACCCGCCACTCGCGAAGCCGCTCGACGCCACGCCGACGCGTCTTTGGAGCGCGCAGTGCAAACGCTGAAATTCTCCCGGGATCAAGAAAAGCTTCGGGCGATCGCTGCGGTAGAACATCAACGCGCTCAAGACGCAGCTACCCGCCAGGCAGTAGCGTCTGGTCACTGAGACCTGAGATTGGGATGATCGCTACGAATGGACATCGGCACATCCATCCTGGCACTACCACTCACCAGCGCTGGAACCTCTGTATCGAGATCCACCCTCCCGTCGCTTTCACGGGCTGCGTGGTTCCATATCGCCCAATGCGCGCAACTCCCATCCTGTCCGGCCTCACGCGCCGTGAAGACAGAGCCTTGGACTTGGGTGGCCTACGCTTACGCGTTAGACTTGGACGCTTTCATTCGCAAAATGGAGGCCACGAGACACTATCGTGAAGGTATTTCCCCTCATTTACTTGTGTGTTGCTGCAACGGCCACAGGCACAATCCACGCTCAAGAAGCGCCCAACACTCCTGTTGAACCATTTGTCGATGTGGGTGGCGCCATCCGGTTCAATTATGGCTGGCTGGACTACGGCCCCACAAGCCGCCTGCAACTTGAACTGCTTCGCGCAGACGTAAAAGCCGGAGCTGGCCCGCTTTTCTTCTCTGCCCAATATCGCTGGTATGACGGTTTCGATGCCGTCCACCATGCCTACGCCGGATGGAATTTCAACGAAGCAACGCAGCTCAAGGCCGGCATCCAGCAGGTTCCCTTCGGACTCCTGCCTACCGTCTCGCAGAGCTTCTGGTTCGGCTCAGGCTACTACCTYGGCATTGAGGACGATTACGATCCGGGTGTGACGCTCAGCCATGAACGTGGCGACCATCACTGGATAGTCGGCTGGTTCTCGGGGGATGAATACGGAAGCGGCTCTCGCTACAACCGATACTCCTTTGACGTGGCCCAGACTGCTGACCTGCCCTACAGGGAACGAGAGCGCGTTCACTTCAGATACGAACACACCAGCGCCTTSCATAACGGTGAGGTGCTGCTCGGGGCCTCTGGATTCAGTGGTCAGGTTCAGAACACCACTACCCGCCGTCACTATCGTCACCAGGGTGCTGCGCTGCATGCCCAGTGGAAACGGGATGGCTGGACGACCCAGCTGCAATGGGCTCGCTACCGTTACAGCGTGCCAGGCGACCGGATTGCGATGTCTGCCTTCCTTGCCCCCTTTGAGATTGCGTCGGAAGCCGATGTCCCCAGCGCAAACGTGGCCTACTCCTTCGGTGAGCAGCGCTGGCTCGATGACATCACCTGCTACAACAACCTCAGTATGACGCGCCCGATGGGACGCAGCCAAGGCGTGAGGGATTCATGGCAGAACGTGACCGGATGCAGCCTGCAAAAAGGGATCATGTTGACTTACGTGGACTGGATTGCGGGCAAGAACATGTGGTTTGCAGGCGGGGACGGCATCGGAATCGATGACGGCGGCCCCTCCCGCTGGCATAGCCGACTCAACCTCAACATCGGGTTCTATTTCTAAGCGCAAGTCGCACTCCTGCTTCAACGATCATCAACCGGAGGAATTTATGCAGAGCCCAGCTCCGCCATCCACTCCTGTTCGCCAGCGCATCTTGCCGCAGGTGTTCATTCCCACTGCGGCCATCGTGCTTTTACTGTTGGCGCTATCCATCTTCGTTCCAGAAAAAGCGACGACTTGGTTCACAGCAGCCAAGAACTGGACCGCCAATGACGCGGGCTGGTTCACCATCTTATCGGTCGCAGGCTTCCTGGTGTTTGTGGTCGGTGTAGCGATCAGTGGCTACGGGCGCATCAAGCTCGGCCCAGACCACAGTCGCCCTGATTACAGCTATGCCTCGTGGTTTGCCATGCTCTTTGCGGCAGGCATGGGCATTGGCCTGATGTTCTTCGGCGTGGCAGAGCCGATCATGCACTACGCTACCCCGCCGACCGGCACGGCCGAGTCTGCCGAGGCAGCTCGCCAGGCGATGCGTATCACCTTCTTCCATTGGGGTGTGCATGCCTGGGCCATCTACGCTGTTGTTGCGTTGGCATTGGCCTACTTTGCCTATCGCCACAACCTGCCGCTCCGGGTGCGATCGGCGCTCTATCCGCTCATCGGAGAACGCATCCACGGCCCCATCGGCCATGCGGTGGATACGTTTGCAGCCCTTGGCACCATCTTTGGCCTGGCCACGTCGCTTGGCCTGGGGGTAATGCAGATCAACTCCGGACTGAACTACTTGTTTGGCCTGGAAGTCAGCACCCTCGTGCAGGTGTCGCTGATCGGCATCATCACCCTGGTCGCCACGGGATCAGTGGTGGCAGGCCTGGACAGCGGTGTGCGCCGACTCTCTGAGATCAACATGATCATGGCCGTCGCACTGCTTGCATTCGTGCTTGTCTGCGGCCCCACCGTCCACCTGATGCAGGCATTTGTACAGAACACCGGAATGTATGCCTCCCAGCTGTTCTCGATGACATTCAACCTGTATGCCTATGAGCCAAGTGGTTGGCTCGGTGGCTGGACCTTGTTCTACTGGGGCTGGTGGATTGCCTGGTCGCCCTTCGTTGGCATGTTCATCGCCCGCATCTCGCGAGGCCGCACGGTGCGTGAGTTCGTGGTTGGCGTCTTGCTGGTGCCGCTGGGGTTCACATTCCTTTGGATGACCATCTACGGCAACTCCGCCTTGTTCATGGTCCGATCCGAAGGTGTTCAGGAGCTCGTCACGGCCGTTTCGAATGACAGCTCCATGGCGTTGTTTGAATTCCTGCGCCACCTTCCACTGACGATGATCACCTCCTCGCTGGCCGTCGTGCTCGTCGCGTTGTTCTTTGTCACGTCGGCTGACTCAGGCGCCTTGGTCATAGACATGCTGACCTCCAAGGGTGAGGAAGAGTCGCCGGTGTGGCAGCGCATCTTCTGGGCACTCTTGGTTGGAGGCATCGCCGTTGCCCTGCTCATCGCTGGCGGACTGGAGTCCCTCCAGGCAGCCACAATTGCCAGCGCACTGCCCTTTACCGTGGTCATGATCTTGATGTGCTGGGGCCTGCTCAAAGCCATGCATCTGGATGCAACGAAGCGCTCAATCTCGCGCGACGCACGGCTGCTTCCAGGCACCAGCGGCGACTGGCGCGCGAGACTTAAACTGCTCGCGCACAATCCCGTCAAGATCGAGGTGGTTGGCTTTATCAGGGAACAGGTGCTGCCCGCCCTCCAAGAGGTTGCGGTGGAGCTGCGCAAGCAGGACCTTCCTGTTGAAGTCACCGAGGGAGAAGACGGGCGTGCCTGGCTACGCGTAGGCCACGGCGAGGAAATGGACTTCTTCTACTCCGTGCGTCCTCAGCCTTACGAACCGCCCACCTTCGCGTTGCAGGATCCACGCCGCCCAGTGAGCGAGGGGACCCGCCACTATCGGGCTGAGGTGTACCTGCGCGAAGGCGGACAGGACTACGACGTCATGGGTTGGCCGAAAGTGCAGTTGATCCACGATGTGCTGGACCAATAC
>NZ_JBFULB010000263.1:0-5365 GCF_056400545.1 Stenotrophomonas sp. P5_A8
GAGACCTGATCGTGCTCGACCTCAACCTGCCACGCGAAGATGGCCTGACCCTGTGTCGCGATCTGCGCGCGCGGTCGAGCACGCCGGTGATCATGCTCACCGCACGCAGCGAGCCGATCGACCGCGTGCTGGGCCTGGAGATGGGCGCCGACGATTACCTCGGCAAGCCGTTCGAGCCGCGCGAGCTGCTGGCGCGCATCCGCAACGTGCTGCGCCGTACCGAAGCGCTGCCGGCCAATCTGGAGCCGCTGGCGATTCGCCGGGCACGCTTCTCGCAGTGGATCTTCGACCTGGAGCATCGCCACCTGCTCGATCCCGATGGCCGCGTGGTGGTGCTGTCCGGGGCGGAGTTCCGCTTGCTGCGGGTGTTTGTCGGGCATGCCAACAAGGTCCTGTCGCGCGAACAGCTGGTGGCGCTGAGCAGTGGCCGCAGCTATGAATCGCAGGATCGGGCGATCGACCTGCAGGTCAGCCGGCTGCGCAACAAGCTGGCCGATGACGGTGGCAGCGATGGGCTGATCAAGACCGTGCGCAACGAAGGCTATGTGCTGGCCACGGCAGTTACCCTGGAATGAAACGCCTGGGTCGGTTCTTCGCCTCGATGGTCGGGCGCCTGTTCCTGATCCTGCTGCTGGGCATGAGCGTGGCGGCGATCGGCGCGACCATGCTGGCCAGCGCCAAGCGCCAGCAGGAGTTCGAGCGGCAGAATCTCAACCGCATCGCCGACCGCCTGCAGGGCTTCGTCAACATGCTCGATGGCAATCCCGAGCTGCGCGATCGCCTGCTCGACAGCGGTGGTCCGAGCGTGCGGCGGCTGCCGCCGGGCGCACGGGTAGGTCCGCCGGATGCCGCGCTGATGGAGGTCCTGGATGACCGGCCGGGGCCGGTGTCGAGCAGCCAGGTCGCCTTTACCTCGTTCCGTTCGTGCCTGCCGCGTCTGCCCGAACTGCCGCACCCGAAGAAACCGCGCAACGGCCCACCGCGCGAGCGCGATCCGGCCTTCATCCCGCCCAAGTGCCGGATGGTGGCGCTGCGCCTGAGCGATGGCACGCCGCTGCAGCTGGCGCTGGACTCGCCGGCGGTGGCGCACAACGGCATCCTGGCGGTGGACCCGCTGTTCCTGACCCTGCTGGTGATGGCCATCGCGGTGCTGGCCTACGTGGTTGCGCGGATGGCCAGTGCGCCATTGCAGCGGCTTGCCTCGGCGGCCGCCGCGCTGGGCGACGACCTGCAGGGCGCGCCGATGCCGGTGACCGGGCCACTGGAGGTCAAGCGCGCCGCCGAAGCTTTCAACGCGATGCAGAAACGCCTGCAGCGGCACCTCGGCGAGCGCACCCAGATGTTGGCGGCGATCACCCACGACCTGCAGACGCCGGTCACCCGGCTGCGCCTGCGCCTGGAGAACGTCACCGATGACGCCCTGCGCGAGCGCCTGATCGGCGACCTGGCCGCGATGCAGGCGCTGATCCGCGAGGGCCTGGAGCTGGCGCGCAGTGCCGAAAGTGCCGAGCAACGTGCAGCGCTGGACCTGGATTCGCTGCTGGAGAGCATCGTCGAAGACGCCGTGGAAGCCGGCGCCGACGTGCGTTTCGACGAGCCCAGCGGCGCGGTGTTGATGCTGCGGCCGCTGGCTATGCATCGGCTGTTTTCCAACCTGGTGGACAACGCGGTGACCTACGGCCAGTCGGCGCGGGTCAGCGTGGAGCAGGACGCGGACAAGGTGGTGGTGCGCATCCGCGACCGGGGACCCGGCCTGGCAGACGACGAGCTGGAGGCGGTGTTCGACCCGTTCGTGCGGCTGGAGACCTCGCGCTCGCGCGAAACCGGCGGCGCCGGCCTAGGCCTGACCATCGCGCGGGCGCTGGCCGAAAAGGATGGCGCGCGGCTGGCGCTGCGCAACCATCCGCTGGGCGGGCTGGAGGCGGTGGTGGAGTGGCCGGCGAGCCTGCGCGCGGCGGGCAGCCGTCCTGCCTGAGCGCTCTCGACACAAAGCGGCGTGGTTTTGCCTACTATGGGCAACCCCACCCGCTTACTTTCGCATGAGCGCGCCTTTCCCCGTCGGTTGCAAGTCCAGTGCACCGCCGCCCGTCGCACGGCCTCCCGCCCGTTTCCTGGCTGGTCCTAACGGATGAGCCAAGCGGGGTGCGGTAGCCGGTGGCGGCCGGTACAACGCAGTGTCCATCGGCGTCTCGGCGCAGCCCTGTTGTGGCTGTGCCTGTGCTGCGCACTGCCGTGGCCGCTGTCGGCGCAGGACGGCCCGCCGCCGCTGCGCGATTACGCCACCGATGTGTGGACCTCGCGCAACGGCCTGCCGCACAACTCGCTGCGCGACATCGCCCAGACCCCGGAAGGGCATTTGTGGTTCGCCACCTGGGAAGGCCTGGTGCGCTACAACGGGCTGGATTTCACCGTGTTCGACCGCAGCACCAAGCCGGGCCTGCGCGACAACGGTGTTGGCGCGCTGTTCGTCGACCGTGCCGGTGCGCTGTGGATCAGCGACTCGCGCGGCAACGTCACCCGGCGTGGCGCGGATGGACGCTGGCAGGTGTTCGAACACGCACCGGGCGCGCCGGAGGTGCTGATCCAGGCGATGCAGATGGACAGCCATGGGCGGCTGTGGCTGCTGTATGAAGGCCAGGGCATCGGCAGCCTCGGCCCGGACGGGACCTTCCAGTACCAGAAGCCGCCGGCCGACGTGCCGATGGCGATGAGCTTCACCAAGCTGGTGGTGGACGCGCAGGACCGGGTCTGGGTGGGCACGCTGGACGGGCTGGTGGTGCGCGACAACGACGGCGTGCTGCGGCGCGCGCCGGAGAGTTTCGGGCTGGGCCGTGGCCTGGTCTGGCCATACCGCGCCCCGGACGGGGTGATGTGGATCGTCGCCGGCGAGCGCGTCTACCGCATGCAGGATGGGCTGCCGCAGTTGCAGCACCGCCTGCCCGGGGTGATGCATATCACCGCGATGCTGCAGGACCGGCATGGCGACCTGTGGCTGGGTACCGAGAACCAGGGACTGCTGCGTTTGTCGCGGCACGGGCTGGAGCGCCTGCCGAACGGGTTGTCGCTGCCGGGCGGACGGGTGGTGAGCCTGCGCGAAGATGCCGAGGGCAGCATCTGGGTGGGCGCCAACGGCGGTTTGTACCGCCTGCGCGAAACCTTGTTCAGCAGCTTCACCGAGCGCGATGGACTCAGTGGCGATTACGTACGCACGGTGCTGGAAGACCAGAATCGGCAACTGTGGATCGGCAGCGCCAACGGCCTGGACCGTCGCGATGCGCAGGGCCGGTTCGTACCGGTTGCATTGCACAACAGCGGCGGAAAGACGCCTTCGGTGCTGAGCCTGGCCCAGGACCATGACGGCGACCTGTGGGTAGGCACCTTCGGCGATGGCGTGTTCCGGCTGGATGCACAGGGCCGCACGCGGCGGATCTACGGCGCCGCCGACGGGCTGCCGGGCGGCAACATCCGCGCGATGAGCGTGGACCGCGCCGGCGCGGTGTGGGCCGGCACCCAGAAGGGTGTGGTGCGGATCGACGGCAACGGCGTGCACGTGCCCGACATGCCCGGAATGCCCGGTGGGCTGATCACTGCGATGACACACGACGCCGATGGCGCGTTGTGGATCGGCACCATCGAAGGGATCAAGGTGCTGCGCGGTGATCGCGTGCAGAGCATCGACCTGGCCCCGCTGGGCGGTGGCCGCAGCGTGTTCGGCTTCCAGCAGATCGACGATGCGATGTGGATCAGCAGCGACCGTGGCCTGTACCGCTGGGAGGACGGCACGCTGGCGCGGGTCGGGTTGGAGCAGGGCATGCCGGTGGACACGGTGTTCCAACTGGTGCCCGACCGGGTCGGCAACGTCTGGATCAGCAGCAACCGCGGGGTCCTGCGCACCGACATGGACATGCTCAACCAGGTCGCCGATGGCCGTGCCCAGCGGATCGAGGTCGAGCATTACAACGAGATCGATGGCATGGCCAACTCGCAGGCCAACGGCAGCTCCGGGCCGTCGGCGATCCTGCGCCAGGACGGCACGTTCTGGGTGGTCACCGCCGGCGGCCTGAGCACCGTCGACCCGCTGCGTCTGCAGCGCTTCCGCGAGCGGCTGGCACCCCCGGCGGTGATCGAGAACGTACTGGTCGATGGCAAGCCGCTGCACTGGCAGGGCAGCGACCACAACAGCATCCCTGGCGGGCGTCGACTCAGCGTGAGCTATGTGGGCCTGAGCTACCTGATGTCCGAGCGGATCCGTTACCGCACCAAGCTGACCGGGCTGGACAATGGCTGGATCGAACGCGGCCAGCAGCGCAGCGTCGAATTCGTCGGCCTGCCGCCGGGCAACTACACCCTGCACGTGTCCGCGGCGCATCCCGGCGGCAGCTGGAGCGACAGCGAGGCGGTATGGGAGTTCACCGTTGAACCGTTCCTGTGGCAGCGGCGCACGGTGCAGCTGATCGGCGTGCTGCTGTTGGTGGCCGGGCTGATCGCGCTGTACCGCTATCTGATCAACCGCTACAAGGCCAGCAACATCCGCCTGGCGCGGATGGTCGACGAGGCCACGCGCGACCTGCAGGCGCAGACGGTCAACCTGCAGGCCTTGAACCAGGAAAAAACCGAGCTGGCCGACCGGCTGGCGGTGCAGGCCGAGCAGTTCGGGCGGCAGGCGCGCGAGGATGCGTTGACCGGGCTGCCCAACCGGCGCGCGTTCGACGAAGCGCTGGCGCGCGATTTCGCCCGCTCCCAGCGCAGCGGCCATCCGTTGTGCCTGGTGGTCCTGGACATCGACCACTTCAAGGAGGTCAACGACCAGCACAGCCACAGCGTCGGCGACCTGGTGCTGGTGGAAGTGGCGCGGGTGATCGCCTCGGCCTGCCGCGACTCGGACATGCCGGCGCGTACCGGCGGCGAAGAGTTCACCCTGCTGCTCAATGACACCCGGCTGGCCGAAGCGGCGCAGGTCTGCGCACGCCTGCGCGGGCTGTTCCATGACCATCCGGACTGGGCCGGCGTGCCCGGCCTGAAGGTGACCTTCAGTGCCGGCCTGGTCGAGCTGGATGCGGCCGACCGCACCCCGATGCTGCTGTATCAGCGCGCCGATCGCGCGTTGTACCGGGCCAAGAGCGAGGGGCGCGACCGCACCGCGATCGGGTAGAGCCGACCGTTGGCCGGCTGCGCGCGATGATCGACACCCGGTAGAGCCGACCGTTGGTCGGCTGCACGCGATGATCGACACCCCGGTAGAGCCGACCGTCGGTCGGCTGCACGCGATGATCGATACCCCGGTAGAGCCGACCGTTGGTCGGCTGCACGCGATGATCGATACATCGGTAGAGCCGACCGTTGGTCGGCTGCACGCGATGATCGA
>NZ_JBFULB010000264.1:0-5305 GCF_056400545.1 Stenotrophomonas sp. P5_A8
GATCCCACTGGCCGATGTAGACGTTGGCTTCGGCGCCTTCGAAGTTCTTGCGGGTGATGATGTTGATCACGCCGGCGATGGCGTCCGAGCCGTAGATGGTGGATGCGCCGTCCTTCAGCACTTCGATGCGTTCGACCATGGCCGACGGAATCGAGGCGACGTCCTGCAGGCCATCGTTGGTGATGCCCAGGCGACGACCGTCGACCAGGACCAGGGTGCGGTTGGCACCGAGGTTGCGCAGGTCGATGTAGTAACCACCGACGGCTTCACCCGAGCTCAGCGGCGAGGTGCGGCTGATGGCCGGGGAACCGGCGGTCGGAATGTTCTGCAGGATGTCGGCGACCGACTTGAAGCCCTGCTGCTGGATCTGGTCACGGGTGATGGTCAGGACCGGCTGTGCGGTTTCGGTATCGACCTGGCGGATGCGCGAACCGGTGACCTCGATGCGATCGAGGTTGGTCGGGCTGCCCGACTCCTGTGCCTGTGCAGTGGCGACGCCGGCGCTCGCGACCAGCGCGACCACGACCGCATCACGCAGCTTGTTGGACTTGAAATTCATTGGCTCTCTCTCTCCAAGGGAATCTTGGGTATTCACTAGGGTGTGTTTGCCTGCGGCGGCACCAAAGAAGCGGCGCCAAGCACCACGAGGCTGACTCGATAGTAACTGCGGATTCCAAAGAATTAAAGTAGCGTTAATACAGCTTGTGCGTGGCCTGTCGTTGAAAAAATGCCTTCCAAATCAATTACATCTTGATTTGGCTGCCTTATTTTTGTCTCGATGGTTAAGATAAGGTGAAGAAAATAGTTGCAATTGATTTGTCACCATTTGTATCAATCGGTTTCGAGTCGCATCAGCGAGGTGGCGCATCACGCCCGGTTTCTGACCGTTCATGAGACACAAGATGTGCAACGTCTTCGGCGATCCGTCTGCTGGGAGGCGGCACCACTGGAACAAAAAAAGGCGCGCCGTGGCGGGCGCGCCTTTCGAAACATCCACCCGCGCCAGGCGCTGGGGGATCAGAGATCCTGTTCGTAGCGGACGTAGGGCACGGTGCCTTCGTCGGTGCTCTCGTTGCGCGGGGCGAAGGGATTCTTGCCGCGGGTGATCACGTTCTCGGCACCGACGGTGAGCTGACCGCTCCACGGGGTGCGCCAGGTCAGGCCGACGCCGAGGCCTTCCCACTTGCCGGGCTGCCCGGGCACATCGACCACGCGGCCGATGATGTTGCCGCTGAAATTGCCGTAGCCGGCACCGATGGTCAGGCTCTTGCTGTCCCAGCGGTCGACCAGCGCCGGGGAGGCATCGGACAGCGGAACCAGGCGTGCCTTGGCATAGGTGCCGCCGATCGACACAAAGCCTTCGCGACCGATGTTCTTCTGGCCGAACACGGTCAGGTCGTTCTGCTCGGCGCGCAGCGCCGGCGACTTGTTGGGACCGGCCAGCCACGCGGGCAGGGTATCGCGGCCGCTGCCGGCGGTGATGCCCAGGCGTCCGCCAGGACGGTTGAATGCAGCGGTGCCACTGACCCGGCGGCTGAGCGAGCTGTCTTCATCGTCCCCCAGGCTGGCCAACATGCAATGACTGGCCAGGCCGCTGATGCTGGTGCCGCGGCTGCTGTTGCAGAGCAGGCCCAGCGAATCGCCGGAGGACAGCCCGAAGGCGGCGTCCAGCGAGCTGCGGCCGAAATGCCAGCGTGCGCCGACCGCCTGTTCGCCGGTCGGTTCCAGGTACAGCAGGGCCTCGACCTTGCCGCTGCCCTTGTTCCAGATCGGCAGCACGGTGCTGTCCTGGCGCGGCTTGTTCTGCGCATGCGCGCCCGTTATCGCAGCGAGGGCGATCACAAGGGCCAGCGGTAGACGCAGAAGGGAGCGCATGGGAATTCTCAGACAGCAGCGGTGAGCACAAGTTCCCGCCGAAGCGGGACACTGATCCTAGGGCGTTTATGATTTCTTAACAAGTCTTCGTTCTCCCCAGAACAAAACTCGTGCGGCAATTACTGAAGCCGTTCAGGTGCCGGCGAGGAAACACCGGTATCGCTGAACAGTATGGCCAGTTCCGTCAAGGGAAAGTGATACTCGCGTCCGCAGAATTCGCAACGCACGTCAATCGCGCCGGTGGGTTCGGCCGCGGCGCGGGCTTCCACCTCGCCCAGCGATTCCAGCATGCCCTCCACCCGCTCGCGCGAGCAGGAGCAGTCGAAGCGCAGCGGGCGTTCGCCCAGCAGTTCCGGCGCTTCTTCATGGAAGAGGCGGTGCAGCAGTTCATTGCCGGCCACTTCAAGCAGTTCCTGCTTGCCCAGCGTCTCGAACAGGGCGCTGGCGCGCGACCAGCCGTCGTGGTCGCCCTCGTCGCCGGGCAGCTTCTGCAGCAGCAGGCCGGCGGCGTGTTCGCCGTCGGCGGCCAGCAGCAATCGCGTGGGCAGCTGTTCGGACTGACGGAAGTAATCTTCGAAGGCTTCGTCAAGGCCGGAGGCGGTGAGCCCGACCAGGCTCTGGTAGCGCTGCGGTTCGCGCGGGTCCAGGCCCGGGTTCTCGATGGTGATGGCCAGCAGCGCATCCTCGCCCAGCGAGGTCAGATCGCGCGGCGCATCGCCACCGCCGTCGGCCAGTTGCACGATGCCGCGCAGGGTACCGGCGGCCGTGCATTCGGCGAACAGGGTGCGCATGGGGGTGTTGCTGCGCAGCTGGATCGACAGGCGCCCGTCGACCTTGGTGTGCCCGGTGAACAGCGCCGAGGCGACGCTGGCCTCGCCGAGAAGTTCAGCGGCGGTCGGCGGGTACACGGCATGGGACAGGATCTCGCGCCAGGTCGCATCGAGGTGCACGTGCACGCCGCGGACGCCGGCAGCGGGAAGCAGGAAACGGACAAGGGTGTCGGATTGGGCGGTCATCGGCTCGGTGGCTGCGCTTATAGAGGGGCGGTTGCCGGATAATGCGCCGACAACCGTGCAAGCAAAGGATGCACCACTGATGGGGGCAGAGCGCAGCAATCTCAAGGCCGGACCGGGCCTGGAACCGTCACGCCCGCGGCGTTGGCACTGGAAGCGGTTGCTGTGGCTGCCGGTGCTGTTTGCCGCCTTCAGTGTGCTGCAGGTGCTGGTGCTGCGCTTCATCGATCCGCCGCTGTCCACGGTGATGCTGTGGCGGTACGGCGAGGCGCTGGGCCAGGGCGATTGGGACTACCGCCTGCATTACCAGTGGCGCGACCTGGACCAGATGGCACCGAGCCTGCCGATCTCGCTGGTGGCCGCCGAAGACCAGCGCTTCCCCGAGCACAATGGCTTTGACCTGCAGGCGATCGAGAAGGCGCGCGACCACAACGCCAAGGGGGGGCGCCTGCGCGGGGCCAGCACGATCAGCCAGCAGGTCGCCAAGAATCTGTTCCTGTGGCAGGGCCGCAGCTGGATCCGCAAGGGCCTGGAGGTCTGGTACACGGTGCTGATCGAGGCGCTGTGGCCGAAGTCGCGGATCCTGGAGATGTACGCCAACATTGCCGAGTTCGGCGACGGCATCTATGGCGCGCAGGCGGCGGCCCGGCAGTACTGGGGCAAGGACGCCGCGCGCCTGAGCCCGGCCGAGAGCGCGCGCCTTGCCGCGGTGCTGCCGGCGCCGCGCCGCTACAACGCCAGCAAGCCGGGGCCGTACGTGCAGCGCCGCGCGGCATGGATCCAGCGCCAGGCCCGCCAGTTGGGCGGCGGCGCCTATCTGGGCGAGGACTGAATGCCGACCGCTACAATCCCCGCATGACAGCCCAACGCCTGACCCTGGTCATTGCGGCACACAACGAAGCGCTGGTGCTGCCGATGCTGCACCCGCGGCTGCGCGCGGTACTGGACGGGCTGCCCGATATCGAGGGGCGGGTGCTGTATGTCGATGACGGCAGCACCGACACCACGTGGGCGGTGATGCAGGCGCTGGCCGAGGCCGACCCGCGCGTGGGCGTGCTGCGGCTGTCGCGTAACTTCGGCAAGGAAGCGGCACTGACCGCGGGATTGGATTTCGTCGGGGACGGGGCGGCGATGATCCTCGACGCCGATGGCCAGGATCCGCCCGAACTGATTCCCGAGTTCGTCGCCTTGTGGCAGCAGGGCTACGACAACGTGTACGGCACGCGGCTGGTGCGCGACGGCGAAAGCTGGTTCAAGCGCAGTACGGCGGCGGCGTTCTACCGGGTGATCGGGCGTCTGTCCAAGACCCCGATCCCCGCCGATACCGGCGATTTCCGCCTGTTGTCGTCGCGCGCGCTGGAGGCGCTGGGACAGCTGCGTGAACGCCACCGGTTCATGAAGGGGCTGTTCGGCTGGGTCGGCTTCCGGCGCAAGGCGCTGCCCTACCACCGGCATGCGCGGTTGGTGGGGGAGAGCAAGTTCGGGCTGTGGAAGCTGTGGAATTTCGCGCTGGAAGGGATCACCGGTTTTTCGACCGCGCCCTTGCGGGTGACGACGTACCTGGGACTGGCCGCGGCCGGCTTCGCTTTCCTGTTCGCACTGTGGATCGTGGGCAAGGCGGCGCTGTACGGGGACCGGGTGGCGGGCTGGCCGACGATGATGGTCGTGATCCTGTTCCTGGGCGGCGTGCAGTTGATCGCACTGGGCCTCATCGGGGAATACCTGGGGCRGCTGTACGAGGAGTCCAAGCAGCGTCCGCTGTACCTGGTTGACACTTGGCAGGCGCCGTTCGTGGCAGACTCGGGCCTGCATCCCATCAGTGGAGAGCAGCGAGATGACCACGGTACGACAGCTGTTGGAAGGCAAGTCCCCTGAGGTTTTCGCGGTACCCCCGGACGCGGCGGTGATCGACGCGATCCGGCTGATGGCCGACAAGGGCATCGGGGCGGTGGTGGTGATGGAGGGCCGGCAACTGGTCGGGATCCTCTCCGAGCGCGATTACGCGCGCAAGATCGTGCTGCACGAGCGCTCTTCGCGGACGACGCGGGTGAGCGACATCATGACCGCGAAGGTGGTGACGGTGGCCTTGGCCGAGCAGGTCGAGCATTGCCTGCAGCTGGTGACCGATTACCGCATCCGGCACCTGCCGGTGGTCGATGCTGGCAGCGTGGTCGGGGTGATCTCGATCGGCGATCTGGTCAAGTCGGTGATCGATGAGCAGGCGCAGAAGCTGGATCAGCTGCAGCAGTACATCGTGGCGGGGTGAAGCGGTTACGCGCCTGTTGTCCGCGCTCTTTCCCATGCGCTAGGAGGCTCGGCGGTCGGTGGGTCGGGCGCTGGGCCCGCATGCCCTTTCCGGCGACGCCCCCGGCGTCGGCCTGCGGCCGCCACCTCCTCCTTTATTTCGCCTCCAAGGG
>NZ_JBFULB010000265.1:0-5299 GCF_056400545.1 Stenotrophomonas sp. P5_A8
GCTCGTGGTGCATCGCGATGATGACCGAGCCGGCACCCAGGAACAGCAGCGCCTTGAAGAAGGCGTGGGTCATCAGGTGGAACACGGCTGCCGAATAGGCCGACACGCCCAGCGCCACGGTCATGTAGCCCAGCTGGGACAGCGTGGAGTACGCGACGACGCGCTTGATGTCGTTCTGCACGATGCCGATCAGGCCGGTGAAGAACGCGGTGGTCGCACCGATGAACAGCACGAAGTTCAGGGCGGTCTGCGACAGCTCGAACAGCGGCGACATGCGGGTGACCATGAAGATGCCCGCGGTGACCATGGTCGCGGCGTGGATCAGGGCCGAGATCGGGGTCGGGCCTTCCATCGAGTCCGGCAGCCACACGTGCAGCGGGACCTGGGCGGACTTGCCCATGGCGCCGATGAACAGGCAGATGCAGATGATGGTGGCGATCGACCAGATCACCGGCTCGTTGAACACCTGGAAGGACGTGCCGAACAGGTTGATCGCACCGGACCAGACCTGCAGCTGTGCCTGCGGGCTGCCCAGGATCGGCGCATTGGCGAACACGGTGGCGTAGTCCAGGGTGCCGAACACCCACAACACGCCGGCGATGCCGAGGATGAAGCCGAAGTCGCCCACGCGGTTGACCAGGAAGGCCTTCATGTTGGCGAAGATCGCGGTCGGGCGCTTGAACCAGAAACCGATCAGCAGGTACGACACCAGGCCCACCGCTTCCCAGCCGAAGAACAGCTGCAGGAAGTTGTTGCTCATCACCAGCGTGAGCATGGAGAAGGTGAACAGCGAGATGTAGCTGAAGAACCGCTGGTAACCCGGGTCATCCTGCATGTAGCCGATGGTGTACACGTGCACCAGGAACGACACGAAGGTGACCACGACCATCATCATCGCGGTGAGCTTGTCGATCATGAAACCGACATGCGCCGAGTACTGGCCGACTTCAAAGAACGTGTAGATGTTCTCGTTGTACGGCTGCGCGCCACCCCACAGCAGCATGTACAGCACGTAGCTGGACATGATGCAGCTGGCGGCGACGCCCAGGATGGTGACCGTCTGTGCGCCGATGCGACCGACCTGCCGGCCGAACAGCCCGGCAATGATGCTGCCGATCAGCGGTGCAAGCACCACTGCGATCAACAGACTCTTGGAGAGAGTGATTTCCATCTACGGATCAGCCCTTCAGCGAATCGATTTCGCCGACATTGATGGTGCGGCGGTTACGGAACAGGGTTACCAGGATCGCGAGGCCGATGGCGGCCTCGGCCGCGGCCACGGTCAGGATGAAGAAGACGAACAGCTGTCCGGCCGTATCACCCAGTTCACGCGAGAACCCGACGAAATTGATGTTGACCGACAGCAGCATCAACTCGACGGACATCAGCAGCACGATGATGTTCTTGCGGTTGAGGAAGATGCCGGCGAGGCTGATGCAGAACAGCAGCGCGCCCAGCGCCAGGATATGGCCGAGGGTGATCATGGCGTTGCCTCCTCGTCGGTGGACGGACGGGTACGGGTGTGGACCACCGGGGTTTCGGCATCCATCTTGACCACGCGCAGGCGATCGCTGCCCTTGACCATGGTCTGCTCGGACGGGTTCTGGGTCTTCAGGCCGGTGCGGCGACGCAGGGTCAGCATCACGGCGGCAACCACGGCCACGGTCAGGATGACGGCGGCGAACTCGAACGGCAGCAGGTATTCGGTGAACAGGCTGCGCGCCAGCCAGGTGATGTTGGAGCTGTCGGCGGCCAGCGCGGCGGCGTTGTCGGCCGGGAACGGATTGACCGCCCTGCCCTTCACCCCGATCAGCACCAGCATCTGCACCAGCATGGTGACGGCCACCACCAGCCCGACCGGCAGGTAGCGCACCCAGCCCTCGCGCAGGTTGGAGGCGTCGATGTCGAGCATCATCACCACGAACAGGAACAGCACCATGACCGCGCCCACGTACACCAGCACCAGGGCCACGCCGAGGAACTCAGCGCCGACCAGGATCCAGATGCAGGCCACGGAGAAGAAGGTCAGGATCAGGCACAACACGGCATAGACCGGATTGCGCACGCTGATCACCGCCGCGGCGGAAATGCCCGCCACGATGGAGAAGACCCAGAAACTGATATTTACCCAATCCATCATTGAACCYCAGCGGAAAGCGGCATCGGCGGCGCGACGCTCGGCGATTTCGGCTTCAAGCCGATCCCCGATGGCCAGCAGCTGCGGCTTGGTGACGATGTTCTCGCCACGATTCTCGAAGTGGTACTCGAGGATGTGGGTCTCCACGATCGAGTCCACCGGGCAGCTTTCTTCGCAGAAGCCGCAGAAGATGCACTTGAACAGATCGATGTCGTAACGGGTGGTACGACGGCTGCCGTCCTCGCGCTTGGCCGAATCGATGGTGATCGCCAGCGCCGGGCACACCGCTTCGCACAGTTTGCATGCGATGCAGCGTTCCTCGCCGTTGGGATACCGGCGAAGCGCATGCAGGCCGCGGAAACGCGGCGACTGCGGGAACTTCTCCATCGGGTACATCAGCGTGTACTTGGGCTTGAAGGCGTACTTCAGGGTCAGCCACAGACCGCCGAGCAGCTCAAGGAGCAGCAGGCTTTTGAAGTAATGGGTAATTCTGTTCATCACTTAGACGCCCTTCTGGATCACGCCGTAAAACACCATCACCGCCGTCACTGCAATCCAGAAGATGGTGAGCGGGATGAAGACCTTCCAGCCCAGACGCATGATCTGGTCGTAGCGGAAGCGCGGGAAGCTGGCACGGAACCAGATGTAGGAGCTGGCGAAGAAGAAGACCTTCAGCAGCAGCCACGGCCAGCCGCCCTTCCAGATCCAGTCGATCCACGGCGAGATATCGGCCGTGATCCAGCCCTGGAGCGGGCTCAGCCAGCCGCCGAGGAAGAAGATCGAGATCAGGAAGCTGATCAGGATCATGTTGGCGTATTCGGCCAGGAAGAACAGCGCGAACGCACCACCGGAGTATTCGACCATGTGGCCGGCAACGATTTCCGATTCACCTTCCACCACGTCGAACGGCGCGCGGTTGGTTTCGGCGACGCCGGACACCCAGTACACGATGAACAGCGGGAACAGCGGCAGCAGGAACCAGTCGAACAGACCGGAGTTGCCCGCCTGCGCCATCACGATGCTGCTCAGGTTGAGGCTGCCCGAGGCGATCATCACGCCGACCAGGGCAAAGCCCATGGCGATTTCGTAGCTGATCATCTGCGCCGAGGCGCGCATCGCACCGAGGAAGGCGTACTTGGAGTTGGAGGCCCAACCGGCCAGGATGATGCCGTACACGCCCAGCGAGGTCATCGCCAGCAGGTACAGCAGGCCAGCGTTGGCGTTGGACAGCACCAGCCGGGCATCGAAGGGGATCACCGACCAGGCCGCGAAGGCCGGGGCCAACGTGATCAGCGGCGCCAGGATGAACATCGCCTTGTGCGAGCTGCTGGGCTGGATGATTTCCTTGAACAGCAGCTTGAAGACGTCGGCGAAGGCCTGGAAGATGCCCATGCCGACATACATCGGGCCGTGGCGGACGTGCATCCAGCCGATCAGCTTGCGCTCCCAGACCACGTAGAAGGCCACCGAGATGATCACCGGCATGGCGATCACCAGGATCTTCAGGATGATCCAGAGCAGCGCACCGATGTCGCCCAGTGACAGCAGCCACTGGTGCAGCGGGTCGACCGCGTTCAACAGCAATTCGTTCATGCAGCCACCACCGTTACGCGTGCGGCACCCAGCGGTGCGGTTGCACCGTGGCCCGATTCAATCCAGACCGAGCCCGCGGCGACGCGGGTGTCGACCACCACCGGCAGGGTGGCGAGGCCGGCGTCGGTGCCGACCTTGGCCATCTGCCCTTCCACCAACTGCAGGCGGGCGGCATCGTCGGCATTGAGCACGATGCGCGGGGCGTTGTTGAGCGGATGCGACTGCAGCGCCTGGGCGCGGCGGACAACCGCATCGGTGCGGTAGATCGCGGCGGTGGAGGTCACTTCCAGGCCCTCGCCCGCGCCCGACACAGCCGCCGGCACGGCCGCCGAGGACGAAACGGTGACGCTGACCGGGGCCAGGCTGGCACGCAGGCCGGCCAGGTCGGTGAACTCGAAACCGGCCAGCGACAGCTCGCCGCCCAGTGCACGCAGCACACGCCAGCCTTCACGCGCCTCGCCCGGCAGCTTGCCGCCGGCACGGGCCGACTGCTCGCGACCATCGAGGTTGGTCAGGGTGGCATCCACTTCCGGCAGTGCGCCGATCGGCAGGATCACGTCGGCGACGTCGCGGGTCGAGGCACAGGCGAACTGGCTGAAAGCCACCACCTGGGCACCGGCCAACGCCTTGCGGGCAGCGGCGGCGTCGGCGAAGTCCAGGCCCGGCTCGATGCCGTAGATGGCATAGGCCTTGCGCGGCTGGGCCAACATGGCATTGACGTCCTTGCCGGCCGGCAGCACGCCGGCACGGGTCAGGCCCACGGCATTGGCGCCCTGCGGGATGCGGCACAGCCTGGCACCGGTGGCGGCGGCGAAATCACGCGCGGCGGCGCGGATCGCGGCCGCCTGCGGGTGGTTTTCAGCGATGCCACCGACGATCAGCACGGCGTTGCTGGCGCCCTTGACCGCATCGCGCAGGTCGGCGTTGCCGAGCGCATCGATGAAGGCCGACGGAGCGACGATCTGCTTGCTGGCCAGCTTGAACGCGAAATCGAAGTCCACCGGGTTGACGGCGTGGATCTTCGCGTTGCGCGTGGTCTGCGCCTTGCGCAGGCGGGCGTGCAGCAGCGGCAGTTCGTGGCGGATGTTGCTGCCGAGCACGACGATGCTGTCGGCGCCTTCGATCTCGGCCAGCGGCAGGCCGAACACTTCGGCGGTGGCGGCGTCGGAGAAGTCGCGGTTGTTGATGCGGTGATCGATATTGGTGGTGCCCAGGCCGGCAGCAAGACGGGCCAGCAGCGCGCCCTCCTCGTTGGAGGCCGACGGGTGCACCAGCACGCCGAGGTCATCGCCCTGGTGGGCGGTCAGGATGTCCTTGGCCGCGGCCAGGCCTTCGGCCCAGCTCACTTCCCTCCACTCGCCATTGACCTTGCGCAGCGGCTTGACCGCGCGGTCTTCGCTGTACAGGCCCTGGTGCGAATAGCGGTCGCGATCGGACAGCCAGCATTCGTTGACCGCTTCGTTGTCGCGCGGCACCGCGCGCAGCACTTCGCCGCGACGCACGTGCAGGAACAGGTTCGAGCCCATCGCGTCGTGGTAACCCAGCGACTCGCGTGCGGTCAGTTCCCAC
>NZ_JBFULB010000266.1:0-5276 GCF_056400545.1 Stenotrophomonas sp. P5_A8
CAGCAGGCCCGGCGCGAGGAGCGCCAGGCCGCGCGCACCGCCGATGCCGATGCGCCGGCCACGCAGCGTGCCAAGCAGCGCCTGGGCGAACTGTTCAAAAGCGATGGCCATGAGGATGCGCTGGCCAATGCCGGCAAGGGCTCGCTGCTGGACAGCCGCTGGGAACTGGCGCAGGACTCCAAGCTGGGGGCCTTCCAGCTGCGTGCCTACAAGCCGGTCTACCTGCTGCCGGCGTTCTGGACCAGCGACAAGAACCAGACCCCGCAGTCGCCCAATCCGGCCAACACCGTCACCACCCCGCAGCTGCTGGACAGCAACGAGCTGAAGTTCCAGCTCAGCTTCAAGACCAAGGTGGTGGAAAACCTGTTCGGCGACAACGGCGACATCTGGGCAGGCTATACCCAGAGCTCGCGCTGGCAGGCCTACAACGCCGAGAATTCCCGGCCGTTCCGCGAGACCAACTACGAGCCGGAAATCATGATGATGTTCCGCAACGGCTACTCGATCGGGGGCTGGCGCGGGCGCATGAGCGGGATCAGCCTCAACCACATGTCCAACGGCCGCCCCGATCCGTTGTCGCGCAGCTGGAACCGGGTGATCGCCACGATCGGCCTGGACCGCGAGAACTGGGCGTTGGTGCTGCGCCCGTGGTACCGCCTGCCGGAAGACCGCAAGGACGACAACAACCCGGATATCGAGGATTACATGGGTCGTGGCGATGCGACCCTGACCTGGAACCGCAACGGCCACGAAGTGTCACTGATGGCGCGCCACTCGCTGCGCGGCGGTGACCGTTCGCACGGCGCGGTGCAGCTGGACTACGGCTTCCCGATCAGCAACCTGCTGCGCGGCCATGTGCAGGTGTTCGATGGCTACGGCGAAAGCATGATCGACTACAACCACAAGGCGACCTACATCGGCGTGGGCGTGTCGCTGTTGGAATGGTATTGATGGCGGTGACGATSTGGCACAACCCGCGCTGCAGCAACTCGCGCGGGGCGTTGCAGATCCTGCGCGAGCATGGCATCGAACCGACGGTGATCGAATACCTGAAGGACCCGCCCGATCGGACCACGCTGCAGGCCTTGATCGAGGCGATGGGGTGCGGCGCACGCGCGCTGCTGCGGGACAAGGAAACAGCCTATGCGGCGCTCCAGTTGGCTGACCCCGCACTGGACGACGGCGCATTGATCGAGGCGATGCTGCGCCATCCCGAGCTGATCAACCGTCCAATCGTGCGTACCCCGAAAGGCGTGCGCCTGTGCCGCCCACCGGAAACGGTGCTGGACATCCTCCCCGCGTAGTACGCGGGTAGTGGCGGTCAGCCGCCGCAGGTAGCCATGCAGCGGCTGCGGCTCTCGCCGCAGGCCAGCGCCGGCAGTCGGTTGCGGCAGTAATCGGCGCTGGCCTCGCAGGAACGCCGTAGCTCGGGGGTGTCCAGCTTCTCGCAGCGCGCGTCGCGCTGCGTGGCCACGCCGGTACCACAGCGGTCGCCGCTGCCAAATCCCGACCGGCGGGTCATGCAGCTGTCGTGCTGCCGCTGGCATTCGTCCATGCACTGATTGGCCGCGGTGACCTCGCGCAGGCTCGGTGCGGAATAGCTGCCGCCATCGCTGCTGCAGGCAGTCAGCAGCAGCGCCAGCGCAGCCACGTAGAGCATCCTTGGCATGGTGTCACTCCTGGTTGGAAACGTGTCACGTGCGACTTTATCAGGCCCGTGCGCGGTCCAGAACCGGGTGACATCAGCGCCAGTCGGTGATGCCTTCGCGTCGGTAGACCTCGATGAAGGCCGGGCGCGCCTTGAGCCGGTCGGCGTACGCCTTGAGCACCGGCCAGTGATCGCTCGGCGTGGGCATGTTGCGCGACCAGCGCAGCAGCATCACCAACATGAAATCGACCACGCTCAGCTGCGCTCCCAACATGTACGGACCGCCGGCCTGCAGATGGTCGGACAGCCGTTGCCAGGCCGCTTCGAGGCGTTCACGCGCGTGCTGCCGTGTGGCCTCGGCATTGTCCGCGCCGGCCATCTCGTGCGCGTAGAACCACGCGCGATACGCTGGCTGCACGGTATTGGCGCACCAGAACATCCATCGGTAGGCTTCGCCGCGCAAGGGCGTGCCCGGCACGGGCAGCAACCCGGCCTGCGGATGCAGATCGGCCAGGTGCAGTGCGATGGCCGCCGCCTCGGTCAGGACCTGATCCCCCATCACCAGCGTGGGCACTACGCCGGCCGGGTTCAGGGCGAGGTACTCGGCCGATTTCTGCTGCCGCGTGTCGAAGTCGAGCAGCACCAGTTCGTGCGGCACCTCCAGTTCCAGCAGCAGCCAATGCACCACCAGCGAGGCGGTGCTGGTCGATCCGTACAACGTAATGGCCATGCACGCCGCACCTGTCGTGGGAAGCCCCAGATTATGCACTCGCCGCCGAGCGCAGACCATGGATACAGATGCCTGGCTCGCTGTGGCATCACTGTGGCTGTCGGACGGTGCGCTCGGGGCATAGCATGCCGCGCATCTTCATTGCGCCGTGTGCACGCCCATGCCCGATCCCGCCAACCTGCTTGCCTTCGGCCTGATCTCGCTGGGCATGGTACTGACGCCCGGGCCGAACATGATCTACCTGGTGTCACGATCGATCTGCCAGGGGCGCGTGGCCGGGCTGATCTCGCTGGGCGGGGTGGCACTCGGCTTTCTGGTCTACCTGCTGTGCGCCGCGCTGGGCATCACCGCGCTGTTGATGGCCGTTCCGCATGCCTACGACGCGCTGCGCATCGCCGGCGCGCTGTACCTGCTGTACCTGGCCTGGCAGGCGCTGCGCCCGGGCGGACGTTCGCCGTTCCAGCTTCGCGCGCTGGCATCGGACAGCCCGCGCCGCCTGTTCGCGATGGGCCTGTTCACCGCGCTGCTCAATCCGAAGATCGCGGTGATGTACCTGTCGTTGCTGCCGCAGTTCATCCAGCCGCACGGGCATGGCAGCGTGATGGCGCAATCGGTGGCGCTGGGGCTGGTGCAGATCGCCACCAGCGTCAGCGTCAATGCATTGATCGTGCTGGCCGCCGGCAGCATCGCCGCGTTCCTGGCGCGTCGTCCGCGCTGGCAGGCAGTGCAGCGCGGGCTGATGGGCACGGTGCTGGGCGCGCTGGCGGTGCGGATGCTGGTGGACGCACGGCGGTAACGAAGAACGGCGCCTTGCGGCGCCGTCTTTTTTTGATGCGATACCGACCAGCGGTCGATATCTACCGGGTCAGGCCACCACCACCGGGATCTTGCCGATGCGGGCCTGCCATTCGCGCGGGCCGGTGATGTGCACCGATTCGCCGGTGGAATCCACCGCCACGGTCACCGGCATGTCCTGCACGGTGAACTCGTAGATGGCTTCCATGCCCAGGTCGGCAAAGCCGACCACCTTGGCGGCCTTGATCGCCTTGGACACCAGGTAGGCCGAACCACCGACCGCCATCAGGTAGGCCGATTTGTTGTCCCGGATCGCCTCGATCGCCGCCGGGCCACGCTCGGCCTTGCCGACCATGCCCAGCAGGCCGGTCTGCTCCAATACCTGGCGGGTGAACTTGTCCATGCGGGTGGCGGTGGTCGGACCGGCCGGACCCACTACTTCATCGCGCACCGGATCGACCGGGCCGACGTAGTAGATGAAACGGCCCTTGAGGTCGACCGGCAGCGGCTCGCCCTTATTGAGCATGTCCACCATGCGCTTGTGCGCGGCGTCGCGGCCGGTCAGCAGCTTGCCGTTGAGCAGCAGGGTCTGGCCGGGTTTCCAGCTGGCGACGTCTTCCGGGGTGATGGTGTCCAGATCGACGCGGGTGCCCTTGGAGGCGTCGTAGGTGATCTGCGGCCAGTCTTCCAGCGACGGCGGATCGAGCATCACCGGGCCGCTGCCGTCCAGGGTGAAGTGCGCATGGCGGGTGGCCGCGCAGTTGGGGATCATCGCCACCGGCAGGTTGGCCGCGTGGGTCGGGAAGTCCTTCACCTTGATGTCCAGCACGGTGGTCAAGCCGCCCAGGCCCTGCGCACCGATGCCCAGCGCGTTGACCTTGTCGAACAGCTCCAGGCGCAGTTCTTCGGCACGATTGGACGCGCCTCGGGCCTTCAGCTCGTTGATGTCGATCGGCTCCATCAGCGATTCCTTGGCCAGCAGCATCGCCTTTTCAGCGGTGCCGCCGATGCCGATGCCGAGCATGCCCGGCGGGCACCAGCCGGCGCCCATGGTCGGCACGGTCTTGAGCACCCAGTCCACGATCGAGTCGGACGGATTGAGCATGGCGAACTTGCTCTTGGCTTCCGACCCACCGCCCTTGGCGGCGACGATCACCTCCACGGTGTCGCCCGGCACGACCTTGACGTTGACCACGCCCGGGGTGTTGTCCTTGGTGTTGATGCGCTTGCCGGCCGGATCGGCCAGCACCGAGGCGCGCAGCTTGTTGTCCGGGTAGTTGTAGGCGCGGCGCACGCCCTCGTTGGCCATGTCTTCCACGCCCATCGTGGCATCGTCCCAACGCACGTTCATGCCGATTTCCAGGAACACGGTGACGATGCCGGTGTCCTGGCAGATCGGCCGGTGGCCTTCGGCGCACATGCGGGAATTGATCAGGATCTGGGCCATCGCTTCCTTCGCGGCCGGCGATTCCTCGCGCTCGTAGGCGGCGCCCAGGCTCTTGATGTAATCGACCGGGTGGTAGTACGAGATGTACTGCAGCGCGTCGGCGATGGACTGGATGAGGTCTTCCTGCTTGATCGATGTCACGACTTGCTCGCTTGCTGGAGGCTGGCGGGGGTTGAACCGCCGATTTTAACAACTACGGCCCGGCCGCGTTGAGAATCGCTCGCGGCCACGGCATCTGGTGCACAGTGGTCGCCCAGCCCCCTGTCACAGCGGCCCGCCCTGCGGCGTCCTCCCGGCATGACCCCGACCGATATCTTCCAGACCCACCGCCCCCGCCTGTTCGCCCTGGCCTACCGCCTGCTGGGCAGCCGCAGCGACGCCGAGGACATCGTCCAGGACGCCTGGCTGCGCTGGCAGGGCGCCGACACCGCCGCGGTCCGCGACCCGGAGGGCTGGCTGGTCACCGCCACCACGCGGCTGGGGCTGGACCGGCTGCGCGCCGTACGCAATGCCCGGATTCAGTACGTGGGGCCGTGGCTCCCCGAACCGCTGGAAATCGCGCTCGATCCCGATCCGCTGCACGACCCGGCGCAGCGGCACGCGCGGGCCGACGAGGTCTCGGTGGCCTTCCTTGCCCTGCTGGAGCAGCTGAAACC
>NZ_JBFULB010000267.1:0-5272 GCF_056400545.1 Stenotrophomonas sp. P5_A8
TATCGGTCCAGGTCACCTCGGCCGCCAGCGAAGGGAGCGCCACGGCTGTCAGCACGGCCAGCATCAGGGTGCGCAGGGGAAGCATCWGTTGCATGTCCATCACCAGTAAGTTGCGTACAGGGCCACCAGGATCGCCAGTACCGCAAGCGAGGCGACGTTGAATGACGGGGAGGTGGCATAGCCCACGTCATCGGTACGGATGCGGTCGCGGTCGCCACTGGCGCGGGTAGCCAGCGCAACACCGACCCCAAGCAGCAGGGTCGCCAAGAACACCACGCCCATGCGGTCCAGGAATGGCAGCGACGGCCACAGCAGCTTGAACACCAGCGATAGCAAGAACGAACCCACTGCGGCGGCCAGCGCGCCGGCCTCATTGGCGCGCTTCCAGAACAGACCCAGCAGGAAGATCACCACGATGCCGGGCGTGAAGAAGCCGGTGAACTCCTGGATGTATTGGAAGCCCTGGTCGAACCCGCCCAGCAATGGGCGTGCGGTCATCACCGCGACGATGATGGCGATGGAGGCGGCAATGCGGCCCACCCGCACCAGCTTCGCCTGCGAGGCGTCCGGCGCGCGCTTGGCGTAGAAATCCAGGGTGAAAATGGTCGCCACCGAATTGATCTTCGAGGCCAGCGACGCGACGATTGCCGCCACCAGCGCCGCGAAGACCAGCCCGAGGATGCCACTGGGCAACAGGGCCAGCATGGTGGGGTAGGCGGCGTCGGGTCGCTCCAGATCCGGCGCCAGCATCACCGCGGCAATGCCGGGCAGAACCACGATGGCCGGGATCAGCAGCTTGAGGGAGGCGGCGAACACCACCCCTTTCTGGGCCTCGCGCAGGTTCTTGGCCGCCAGTGCCCGCTGGATGATGTACTGGTTGAAGCCCCAATAGCTGAGATTGGCGATCCACATGCCGCCCAGCAACACCGAGAGGCCCGGCAGGTCCTTGTAGAACGGGTTGTCCTTGCTCAGGATCATCTCGAACCGCTCCGGGTGCTGCTGCCAGAGGTGCATGAAACCGTCGCTGACGCTGCCATCACCGATTTTGCTTAGTGTGATCACGGTTACCAGTAGGCCCCCCAGCACCAGCAGGCACACCTGCACGATATCGGTCAGCGCCACCGCCTTCAGGCCGCCGTACAGCTGGTAAGCCAGCGCGAACGCGCCGAGCAGCACCAGTGCAACATCCTGGTTGAGGCCAGCAACACCGGCAATGGCAATCGAACCCAACCACAGGATCGAGGTGAGGTTGACGGACACATACAGGCCCAGCCAGAACACCGCCATGAGGGTGCGGATGCGGTTGCCGTAACGCTCTTGCAGGAACTGCGGCATGGTGGTTATGCCATTGCGCAGGAAAATCGGCAGGAACCATTTGCCGACGATCAGTAGGGTGATCGCGGCCATCCACTCATACGACGCGATGGCCAGGCCGATCGCATAGCCCGAACCGGACATGCCGATGATTTGTTCGGCCGAGATGTTGGCTGCGATCAGCGAGGCGCCGATGGCCCACCACGGCAGGCTGCGGCTGGCCAGGAAGTAGTCCTGCGCAGACTTCTGCTGGCCGGCTTTCTCGCGCGATACCCACTGTGCAAGGATGAAAATGCCCGCCAGGTAGGCCAGCACGATGCTGATATCAAGGGTGGAAAGGCTCATGGAATCTCCGCGGAAGTCCCACGCGGTGCGCGGGGCGGCAAGCTGGTGGGGTCGCCGGCGAACCGGGCTTCGGGAAGGCCGGCGATACCGGCGTTTTCGATGGAGAGCAGGTGCCCGGCAAGGGGGTCAACTGCACGCGCGGCGGCATCCAGCCCCTCGTGCGCACTGGTGATGAACAGCGTGCGGTGTCCAGGCCCACCGAAGGCCGGGCGAGTCGGTTGGCTGACCGGCGTGGCAATCGAGCGATCCTCGGTACCGTCGGGCAGGTAACGCACCACGCGTGCATCGCCCCACCGGGCGTTCCAGAGGCCGCCTTCGGCATCGACGGTGCTGCCGTCGGGCTCGCCGGGTTCGGCCTGCAGGTCAACGAACAGCTGCGCCGGCCCGAGCGTCTTGCCGTAATCACATCGCAGGATCTGCTTCTGTAGCGAATCACAGAAGTACATCGTGTCGCCTGAGGGGCTGAAGGTAATACTGTTGGAAATGGCGGCCGGCGGCAGCGGCAGGGTTTCCAAAGTAAGGTCCGCATTGAGGCGGAGGAACGGTGCTACCGCCTGCTTTGGGCCTTCGGCGGGCTCATGCAGCATGCCGAACACGAATCTGCCTTGACGGTCGCAAGCGCCATCATTGGCACGCGTATCGGTGGTTGCCAACCCACGCAGGTCCTGCAGGTCGCGGAATTCATTGCGTTCGGGGTGGAAGAACGCCAGCCGGGAGGCAAGGGCGAGCAGCAGCCAACCGTCCGCTTCGCACAGCGCCATCGCGGCCAGACGCTCCGGCATCGGCCAGCGGGTGATTGCCCCGTCCTGTGGACGGTAGCGCCACAACTTCGACTGCTGGATGTCGGTCCAGTACACCGCCTGCTCGCGGTCGCACCACAGCACGCCTTCGCCCAGGGTGTTTCCCGAGGGAACCGCCACGCTCATCGCGGCGGTCACACCCAGCCTCCGTCCACGATGAAGTCCTGGCCGGTGCACATGCGGCTGTCGTCGGCGGCCAGGAACAGTGCGGCACGGGCAAGATCGTCCGCACGCAGGTAGCCCGGCAGGCATTGCGAGCGCCGCAGCTGCGCTTCACCCTCCGCATCCAGCCACAGCCGCTGCTGTTTCTCGGTGATCACCCAGCCGGGGACCAGCGCGTTGATGCGGATACGGTCCTGGCCCAGCTCGCGGGCCAGCCCGTTCACCAGCCCGTGTACCGCGGATTTGGCCATGGCGTACAGCGGGTAACCACTGTTCTTGATCATCCAGCCGGTCGACCCCAGACAGATGATCGAGCCACCGCCCAGCGACCGCATGTCCGGCGACACGGCCTGGATCGCGAAGTACTGGTGGCGCAGATTGACCGCCACGCTGCGCTCGAAATCGGCCACGCCGGTGTCGGCCAAGGCATGGCGTGCGTCGTTGGCCGCGTTGTTGATGAGCACTGAAAACGGCCCCACCAAGCCACGGGCCTCGGCGACCGTGGCTCGGAAGGCCTCGATATCCGTGATGTCGCAGCGCAGGTAATGCGGTACCGGCTCAACGTCACGCAGCTCATCGAGCAGTGCTTGGGCGCCGCTGTCATCGATGTCCAAGAACGCCACCTTTGCGCCCTGCCGGGCGAAATGCTCMACAAAACCGGCACCAATGCCGGTAGCGCCGCCGGTGATCAATACCGCGCGGCCCTTTAAACTGGGGTAATGGGTCATGGTCTTCACCGCGCTCACCACTCGGCCACGCTGCCATCGGCATGGCGCCAGATCGGGTTGCGCCAGCGGTGGCCTTCAGCGGCTCGCTCGTCGACGTAAACCTGGTTGATCTCGATGCCCAGGCCGGGGCCATTGGGAATCTTGACGAACCCCTCGTTGTAATCGAAGGGCGAGCGGTCAACCAGGTAATCGAGCAGGTCGTTGCTGGCGTTGTAGTGGATGCCCAGGCTCTGCTCCTGGATAAAGGCGTTGTAGCAGACCGCATCCAGCTGAAGATTGGCGGCCAGAGCAATCGGGCCGAGGGGACAGTGCAGGGCGATGGCAACGTCATACGCTTCTGCCATAGCTGCGATCTTGCGGGTTTCGGTAATGCCGCCCGAATGCGAGGGGTCAGGCTGCAGGATGTCCACGCCGCCCGCCTGCAGCACCCGCTTGAAATCGTACCTGGAGTACAGGCGCTCCCCCAGTGCGATCGGGGCGGGGGAGAGGGCCGCCAGTTCCGGAATCGCCTCCAAGTGTTCGGACAACACCGGTTCTTCGATGAACATCAGACCAAACGGCGACAGCTCACGCATGAGCACCTTCGCCATCGGCTTGTGCACGCGGCCGTGGAAGTCCACGGCCAGGCCGATATCGGGGCCGACCGCATCGCGCACGGCCTGTACGTTTTCCAGCACCCGCGTGACCTTGTCATGGGTGTCGACGATCTGCATTTCTTCGGTGCCATTCATCTTCACCGCAGTGAAACCGCGTGCCACCGCTTCGCTGGCCGCACGTGCGGTATCGGCCGGGCGGTCACCGCCGATCCACGAATACACGCGGATGCGGTCGCGCACGGGGCCGCCCAGCAGGGCGTGCACGGGAACGCCTAGCGCCTTGCCATGGATGTCCCACAGCGCTTGGTCGATGCCGGCCAGCGCGCTCATCAGGATCGGGCCGCCACGGTAGAATCCGCCGCGATAGAGCACGTTCCAGTGGTCTTCGATGTGCCGGGGATCCTTGCCGATCAGGTAATCGGAAAGCTCTTCCACCGCAGCGGCCACGGTATGCGCGCGGCCCTCTACGATTGGCTCGCCCCAGCMGATGATGCCGGCATCGGTTTCGATCCGGACAAACAGCCAGCGCGGGGGCACCAGGTAGGTGGTGATGGCAGTGATCTTCATGCATGGGGGTCCGTGTTGGTGCTGCTCCAAGCGTCGATGAACGCGCGCGCGCGGCGCGCCACTTCTGCTGGCGGGGTCTTGGGGGCGTACAGGGCCGAGCCGATGCCGAACCCGGCCGCGCCCGCTTGGCGGTAGGCCGCCATGCGTTCGGGGGTGATGCCGCCCACGGGCAGCAGCGCGGTGCCGGCGGGCAGTACGCTGGACCAGGCTTTCAGCACAGGCGGCGGCAACTGCTCGGCAGGGAACAGCTTCAATGCATCAGCACCGGCACGCAATGCGGCGAACGCCTCGGTGGGCGTGGCCACGCCGGGGGTGCAGCGCATGCCCTTGGCGTGCGCGGCAGCGATGACCTCAACGTCGGCATGCGGCATCACGATGATGCGGCCGCCTGCATTGGCCACGTCATCCACTTGGGCGGTGGTGAGCACGGTGCCCGCCCCGACCAGGCAGCGGTCACCGAGCTGCCTGGCCAGCAATTCGATGCTCTCCAGTGGCTGTGGAGAGTTCAGCGGCACTTCCAGGATATGAAACCCGGCATCGGCAAGTGCGGCACCGACGGCGGGCGCCTCCTGCGGGGTGAGTCCGCGCAGGATGGCAACCAATGGGAGGGGTTGCATCCAGGCGGTGCTCATGGGAAATCCTTCAGCGTGGTGGTTTGCGTGGGGCGCGAATTCCCTTCAGGTTGGCGCGGGAATCGGCAATCATGTCCAACATGGCCGCGCGCGCCGCCTCCGGCTGCTTTAGCCGGATCGCGTCGTAC
>NZ_JBFULB010000268.1:0-5271 GCF_056400545.1 Stenotrophomonas sp. P5_A8
CCCCCCCCCCCCCCCCCACCGACGGCCGCGCCTGTAAAGGTCCACGGCGGGCTTCGTGCTTACCACGCGGATGCAGGGGAAAACCCATAAAAAATGGCACCGCAAGCGGTGCCATTGAAGGAACGCATCGAGGAGAGAGTTCAATGCATGCCGCGGAACGCGAGGGTCAGGGCCAGGATCGACAGAATCACCGCGATGGTGCCGTCCAGAATCCGCCAGGTCTTGGGCTTGGTGAACAGCGGGGCCAGCATGCGTGCGCCCAGCCCTTGGGCGGTCAGCCACAGGCAGCTGGCGGTGAACACGCCGGCGGCGAACGCCATGCGCGCGTTGCCGAAGTTCTCGGCAATGCCACCAATGACCATCATGTCCAACCAGAAATGCGGGTTGATCAGCGAGAAGCCGACTGCTGAAATCAGCACGGCACGGCGCGAGGTGCTGTCGCCATCGTCCACGTGCATGCCGCCGCCACCGGCCAGCGCACGCCGCGCCGACTGCCAGGCGTACCAGGCCAGGAAGGCGACGCCGCCCCACAGCACCACCGTGGTCAGCCACGGCAGCGCTTGTGTCAGGGTGCGCAGGCCGGCCACGCTGGCGAAGATGAAGATGCCGTCGATCGCCGCGCAGGTGGCTACCACCGGCACGATGTGCTTGCGCAGGATGCCCTGGCGCAGGATGAAGGCGCTCTGCGCACCGACCACGGCGAACAGGCCGATGCCGGTAGCGGCGCCGCTGAGCCACGCGGCCAGACCGGGGCCGCCGGAGAGAATGGTGGAGAACATGGGATACCGCCTTGTCTTGCAGGTGGGAGCGGTGCCTCGCCAAGGCGTACAGCACCGGATGGCGCACATTGTCGCGCCGCAACATGAAAAAGTAGAGCTAAACTTACTTAACCATCTTTAGCGAGACTTAATCTGATGCGCATCGACCATGCCCAGCTGCGCGCGTTGGCCGCGGTGGTCCGCGAGGGCAGCTTCGAGCGGGCCGCGCAGTCGCTCAATGTGACCGCTTCGGCGGTGTCCCAGCGGATCAAGGCGCTGGAGGATCGGGTCGGGCGACTGCTGGTAAAGCGCTCCTCGCCCGCGGTGGCCACCCCGGAGGGCCAGGTGCTGGTGCAGCTGGCCGAGCAGACGGCGCTGCTGGAGCACGATGCGCTGCATCGGATGGGTATCGCCGATGAAGACCTGCCGCACGCGAGCATTCCGGTGGCGGTCAACCACGACAGCCTGGAGACCTGGTTCCCGGAGGCGGCGCTGAACTTCGCGCGGCAGACCGGCACCACGCTGGACCTGCGTTCGGAAGACCAGGACCACACGGTGGCGTTGCTGCGCCAGGGGGCGGTGCTCGGCGCGGTGACCACGCTGGACGAGCCGGTGCAGGGCTGCCAGATCCATGCGCTGGGCAGCATCCGCTACGCCGCCACGTGCACCCCGGCCTTCCATGAGAAGCATTTCGCCAAGGGGGTCAATGCGCAGTCGCTGGCGCAGGCGCCGGTGCTGGTGTTCAACCGCAAGGACGACATGCAGGCRCGTTTCGCCCGACGCCTGGCCGGTGACGATCTGCCACTGACGGCGCCGACGTGGTGGATTCCGTCGACGCGGGCGTTCGTCCAGGCCAACCTGGGCGGGCTGGGCTGGACGATGAATCCGCTGCCGCTGGTCAAGCGCCATCTGGAGGCCGGCCGACTGGTGCTGATGAAGCAGCGCGCGTGGGAAGACGTGCCGCTGTACTGGCAGCACTGGAAGGGCGACGTGCAGACCATGGCGCTGCTGACCCGGGCGGTGCTGGATGCGTCGACCACGCTGGTGCGGAAGAAGCGCTGACGGGATCGGCCGGCACGGTTCAGAAGCAAGAAGCACATCCTGCGGGGCGCCACGCCCTACACGGCCCGATGATCCCGGCCGGCGCAGCATCGGCGCATCCCCGCGATGGCCATGGCGATGGACACCGATCCGGTCTACCTGCATATCCGCGTGGTGCTCAGCATCATCCTGGGGCTGAGCATCACTACCCTGCTGCGCGGGTTGGCCTCGATCATCGAGCACCCCGGGCGGCGTGGTTGGTCATGGATCCACCTGTGCTGGGTGCTGTGGGCGCTGATCTCGGTGGTGACGTTCTGGTGGTGGGAGTTCCGCCTCGGCGAAGTGCGCCAATGGACGTTCGGGCTGTACCTGTTTGTCATCGCCTACTGCGCGGCCTGGTTCATGCTGTGCGTGCTGCTGTTTCCCGATGACGTGCGCGAGTACGGCAGTTATGAGGCCTATCTGCTGCAACGTCGCGGCTGGTTCTTCGGCATGCTGGCGCTGCTGACCCTGCTCGACCTGGGCGATACGGCCATCAAGGGCCACAGCCGGTGGCAGATGCTCGGGCCGGCCTATCCCCTGCATACGGTGCTGATGCTGGCGGTCGCCGGCCTGGGTGCGGTCTGCCGCCAGCGACGCGTGCAGCTGGCGCTGGCCGTGGCAGCGCTGCTGTACCAGGCGATCTACTTCCTGGCCGAGTACTTCACCCTTTCGCCGGATTGAGCGCATTGCACCGGCCGGATGCTGCGTTGCACCAGAAATCGGGCGAAAGGCGATAAAATCGCCATCCTGGAGTGCCAACCCTTTGTTTCTTCACGCCTCGTAGCCGGGGCGTGGGCATCCTGTTCACATCTCCCCCACCTGAGATCCCCATGAAGAAATTCGCCAAGGTCGTCCTCGGCCTGCTCGTGCTGTTGCTGCTGACAGCCGCGCTTTTCCTGTATTGGCCCCTGCACCAGCGCTCGGTCCCGGCCGCGGCCAACGGCAAGCCGGTCGATGTCGTGCTGGTCGGCGGCGGCATCATGAGCATCACCCTGGCCACGTTCCTGCAGGAACTGCAGCCGGACTGGAACATCCAGCTCTACGAACGCCTCGACGGCGTGGCGCTGGAGAGTTCGGACGGCTGGAACAACGCCGGCACCGRCCACTCGGCGTTCGCCGAACTCAACTACACCCCCGAACTGCCCGATGGCAGCATCGAGACCAAGCGGGCGGTCGGTATCGCCGAACAGTTCGAGATCTCCCGCCAGTTCTGGTCGCACCAGATCAAGCAGGGGCGCCTGGGCGAACCATCGGATTTCATCAATCCCACCCCGCACATGAGCTTTGTGTGGGGCGATGACAACATCGCCTACCTGCACAAGCGCCAGCAGGCGCTGGTCAAGAACCCGCTGTTCTACGGCATGCAGTATTCCGAGGATGCCACGCAGATCAAGCAGTGGGCGCCACTGCTGATGGAAGGCCGCGACCCGAAGCAGAAGGTCGCCGCGACCTGGATGCCGCTGGGCACCGACGTCAACTTCGGCGTGATCACCCGGCAGCTGACCGCCGGCCTGCAGCGCAGCCCGAACTTCCAGCTGCACCTGGAGCATGAAGTGGGCGCGCTGCGCCAGAACGAGGACAAGAGCTGGAACGTGACGGTCAAGGACCTGAAGTCCGGCAAGGAGTCCACGATCAAGTCGCGCTTCGTGTTCATCGGGGCCGGCGGTGCCGCGCTGAAGCTGCTGCAGTTGTCGGGCATCCCCGAGGCGAAGGACTATGCCGGCTTCCCGGTGGGCGGCCAGTTCCTGGCCTTCCAGGACCCGGCAATCGCCGGACGCCATTCGGTCAAGGCTTACGGCATGGCCGAGACCGGCTCGCCGCCGATGTCGGTGCCGCACCTGGACGCGCGCAAGCTGGACGGCAAGCCGGTGGTGCTGTTCGGGCCCTTCGCGCTGTACAGCACCAAGTTCCTCAAGCACGGCTCGTGGTTCGACCTGTATTCCTCGGTCAACCACAACAACGTGGCCGGCATGCTCGATGTGGGCATGGAGAACCTGGACCTGGTGAAGTACCTGATGGGCCAGGCGCGCCTGAACGACGCGGATCGCCAGGCCGAACTGGTCAAGTATTTCCCCAACGCCAAGCGTGAGGACTGGAAACTGGTCACCGCCGGCCAGCGCGTGCAGATCATCAAGCGCGACCCGGAGAAGGGTCCGGTGCTGCAGTTCGGTACCGAGATCGTGACCGACAAGGATCACACCCTGGCCGCGCTGCTGGGCGCCTCGCCGGGCGCCTCGACGTCGCCGCCGATCATGCTGGACCTGCTCAAGAAGGCGTTCCCGCAGCAGATGGCCGCCGGCTGGGAAGCGCAGCTGAAGCAGATCGTGCCGTCCTACGGGCGCAAGCTCAACGACAGCCCGGCACTGACCAACGAGATCCGCCGCCAGACCAGCGAAACGCTGAAGCTGCCCTACCTGGAGGTGCCGGTGGAAAACGCCACCACCCCGGCGGTGATGCTGACCCCGCCGCCGGCCGCCGCACCGGCGCAGAAGAAGCGCAACGCCAACGAAGAACTGCAGGCGCTGTAAGCCTGCCTGCTGCGGCGTTGGCCGCGCGGTGAAAACCTGGATCCGGCCCCGGTGTGGGCCGGATTTTTTTTGCGTGTTATTCCATCGGCGTGGGAAACATCGGGCGCTCTCTGGACCTTTATGAAGCGGCAGTCGGTGGGCCGGGCGCTGGGCTCCCATRCCCTTTCCGGCGAATGTCCTCCGGCGTCGGCCTGCGGCCGCCCCCTCCCCCTTTATTTCGCCTCCAAGGGCATGGGAGCCCAGCRCCCGACCCACCGACCACCGAGAGAAGCCYGGCTTCCRCCTGCWTRCCGCAAGCCGAGCCYCGTAGCRGCCGGTAGCAACTGTGTTGACCAGCGCCCGCCTGATCCGTGGCTGAGGCGGCGGGCACGCCGGTGCGGGACACGCCGGGAACCCATCCATGGGGTCTGGTTTCCGCCCATCCGGGGCTCCAACGGCCCCGCACCGACCTACCCGCCGCCTCCGGGCGGTTTCTTGCGCGCGCGGTAAGCGGTAGGTGCCGGCCGTTGGCCGGCACGCTTTTGCCCTTCATGTTGTCCGCCCAAGGCGTTCAGGCTGGGCCCATGGCGGCTCTTTCATCGCGCACGCGCGCATTGAGGATGACCAGCATCTTGCGCATCACCGCTACCAGGGCCACCTTTCCTTCCTTGCCACGTGCACGCAGCGACCTGTAAAAATCACGCAGACGCGGCTCGTGACGGGCGGCGGACATGGCCGCCATGTATAGCGCCTTCCGGACGTCGGCTCGGCCTCCTTTGATCCCGCGTTTGCCACGCACGGTGCCGCTGTCGTGCGACAGCGGGGCGACGCCTACCAATCTGGCGATCTGCTTTCCGCCAAGGGTTCCCAGCTCTGGCAACCGGCACATCAGTACCGCCAGCAACACCGGGCCCACGCCCTTG
>NZ_JBFULB010000269.1:0-5258 GCF_056400545.1 Stenotrophomonas sp. P5_A8
CGCCGGCATTGCGCTGGCGCTGGCGCCGAGCTTTGCCTCGGCGCAGGAAGCTGCCTCCGGCACCACTGACCTCGACCGCATCTCGGTTACCGGCTCGCGCATCCGCGGCGCCAACATGGAGACGCAGCAGCCGATCCTGACGATGACCCGCGAATCCCTGGAAAAGCAGGGCTTCTCGAGCGTCGCGGACGTGCTGAACAACCTGACCTCGGCCGGCTCCCCGGCCATCTCGCRTTCGGAGTCGCTGGCTTCGGGCGAGAACGTGGGCGGCTACTACGTCGACATCCGCAACCTGGGCGCAGAGCGCACCCTGGTGCTGATGAACGGCAAGCGCCTGGGCGCCTCCACCGCCGGCCTGCAGGATCTGAGCCAGATCCCGATGTCCGCGGTTGAGCGCATCGAGATCCTGAAGGACGGTGCGTCGGCCATCTACGGTTCCGACGCCATCGCCGGCGTGGTCAACGTGATCACCCGCAAGAACGTGGAAGGCGGCGAAGCCAGCGTCTACGTTGGCCAGTACGGCAACGGCGACGGTGAAAGCCAGCAGTACTCGATGACCCTGGGTGCCAAGGGCGAGCGCGGCAGCGTGACCCTGTCGGCCGAATACTCCAAGCAGGATCCGGTGTGGGCCAAGGACCGCTGGTACAGCCGTGACGGCTCGCTGGGTCCGAACTCCACCAGTGAAGACTGGAGCCCGATCAGCCAGAACGGCAGCTGGTGCAACCCGCTGCTGTTTGATTGCTCGCGCACCTCCAAGACCGCGGTGTGGCAGACCCTGAACCAGGGCGGCAACCCGAAGAACCCGAACGACTACCACGAGCTGACCGCCGACGAGTACGCCAATTCCAACCAGCAGATGACCTTGCTGACCGGTGTCGAGCGCAAGTCGGTCTACATCAACGGCACGTACGACTTCACTGATTCGATCAGCCTGAACACCGATCTGCTCTACAACGAACGCAACACGTTCCAGCAGATCGCCGGCTACCCGTACCAGTCCAGCTCGTTCAGCACCCCGCTGTCGGCGACCAGCGCCTTCAACCCGGTTGGCCAGAACGTCGACTTCCGTCGTCGCCTGTGGGAGGTGCCGCGCACCACCGACAGCCAGCTGAAGACCCTGCGCTTCGCACCGACCATCAGCGGCTTCTTCGAAGTGGCTGACAAGAGCTTCGATTGGGACGTGGGCGCGCTGTGGAACCGCAACGAGTCGATCAAGACCAACCGCGGTGACATGAGCCTGATCGCTGCCCGTCAGGCGCTGGGCCCGTCGTTCATCGACGGCGCCGGCGCTGCCCGTTGCGGCACCGCAGCCAACCCGATCCTGGGTGACTGCCGTCCGTGGAACCCACTGCTGCCTTACGGCGTCGCAGGTCAGGGTTCGCTGGCCGACCAGGAGCTGCAGGACTTCCTGTTCCCGACCTTCACCACCCGCGGCATCACCAAGACCACCAGCTTCACCGCCAACCTGTCGGGCTCCATCGTGACCCTGCCGGCCGGTGACCTGGGCTTTGCCATGGGCGTGGAACACCGCAAGGAAGAAGGCAGCTACACGCCGGACGCCTTCGCACAGTCGGGCCAGTCCACCGGCCTGGGCCAGAAGCCGACCCGTGGTGAGTACGATCTGAACGAGGTCTACCTCGAACTGAACGTGCCGATCCTGGCGGACATGGCGTTCGCCAAGGAGCTGACCCTGAACATGGCCAGCCGCTACTCGGACTACAGCAACTTCGGCGGCACCACCAACAGCAAGTTCGGCCTGACCTGGCGTCCGATGGACGAGCTGCTGGTCCGCGCCACCTATGCTGAAGGCTTCCGCGCGCCGACCATCGCCGATCTGTACGGTGGCCTGAGCTCGAGCTTCGAGTCGTACATCGATCCGTGCGGCACCACCGCTCCGGGCAGCGTCGCCGGCAACGGCCCGTGCTCGGCCGCAGGTGTTCCGGCCGACTACGTGCAGCTGGGCCAGGGCAACAAGGCCTGCTCCACCCTGCCGTGCCAGTCCGGTGACCAGTTCGTCTCCGGTGCAAACCCGAACCTGAAGCCGGAAACCTCCAAGAGCACGACCGCCGGTCTGGTCTGGAGCCCGCGCTGGGTGCAGGGCCTGGACATCTCGCTGGATTGGTACAAGTACGAAATCAGCGACATGATCATCGCTGACAGCGTCGACCGCATCCTGCGCGACTGCTACGTGCTGGGCAACTCGGCACGCTGCGAAGGCGTGGTCCGTGCCGATGACGGTCACGTCAGCGCGATCACCTACGGCACCGCCAACCTCGGCAAGATGGAAACCGAAGGTTACGACCTGGGCATCAAGTACCGCCTGCCGGAACTGGCCATCGGTCAGTTCTCGATCGATTGGCAGACCAGCTACCTGTCCAAGTACGACGAGCAGGGCCAGAATGCCGCCGGTCAGAACATCATGATCGGTCGCGTCGGCGAAGCCGGCCTGTTCCGCGTGCGTTCCAACGTGGGCATCAACTGGGCGATGGGCGACTTCGGTGTCAACTACACCGCGCGCTACTACTCGGGCATGAAGGAAGACTGCATCGACACCGGCGAGTTCTGGTGCAATGCGCCCAACCACATGGCCAATGGCGAATCCGAGCCGCTGCGCAAGACCGGCTCCAACACCTTCCACGACCTGCAGGTTAGCTGGAAGGCGCCGTGGGATGCCACCATCGCCCTGGGCGCGAACAACGTGTTCGACCACAAGGGTCCGCTGATGTACTCGGCGCCGAACTCGAGCTTCGCCTACTACGGCGGTTTCGATATCGGTCGCTTCCTGTACATGAAGTACACCCAGCGCTTCTGATCCATCGAAGCTCTGTAGCAGTAAAAAAGGGAGGGCGGACCGCAAGGTCCGCCCTTTTCTTTTGTCCTTTTCCCCATGGAAGGGACCATCTCGTCGAGTTCCACGGGCCTAGTGGGGGGCGCATGGCGATACGCGTGCGGCCGGGCAGTCCGGTTGCCGGTTGGATCGGCCGGCGTCTCCGATCAGGTCTGTTGCGCGCGTGAGGGCCCCGTCGCGGCGCGCAGGCAGGAAGACGGGCTTTTGACTGTCGGTGGGTCGGGCGTTGGGGCCCCATGCCCTTGGAGGCGAAATAAAGGGGGAGGGGGCGGCCGCAGGCCGACGCCGGAGGACATTCGCCGGAAAGGGCATGGGGGCCCAACGCCCGATCCACCGACGGCCGCGCCTGGAAGGCTTCACAGCGCGCGTCATGCGTGCGACGCCGATGGGAGAAGCCTCTTTGTCGAGTTCATTGCGCAATGGAAGGCGCTTTGCACCGCACCGCCGCACGTGCACGCGCACGGGTCTACGTCAGCGCCGGCGGACACGCTGTATGTGCCGTTGATCGAATTCGGAAGGGCCGGACATTGGCCGGCCCACGATCAAACCTTCCAGCGCAGCCGCATCGCCACGCCGGAAGGCGGCAGGCGTCAGGCCTCGCTGGCCACCAGCCCCATCAGCGCATTGGCGTGGTCCCGCCACTGCGGCAGCTTGTGCAGCACGCCAGCGCGCTGCAGGTACTCCTCGTCCACCGGATCGCCATTGATCAGCGCCAGCGCCACGTGCACCGCACCGGTCACCCAGAAGCTGCGCGTGTTGGACTTCTGCGGCTGCAGGTGGAACGCCACCGCCTCGATGATCGGCATCGGCAGGCCCCACAGGCCCAGCAGGTAGGCGCCGGCCTCGGCATGGCCGGGGCGTTTATCGGCCGCGTCGGCCGGGGCAACGCGCTCGTTGCGCACGCCCGGCAACAGCAGCCCGATGTCGGCCAGCAGGGCGGCGGTTGCACCCAGCTCGGCGCTGGAATCGGGCAGCAGCTTGGCCGCCAGCCGCGAGGCCAGCAACGCGCGCTGCTGCAGCGAATTGCGTTCGGCACCGGACAACGCCGAGGCGGAAAACACCTCGCTGGCCAGCACCAGGTCGCGCAGGGTGGACAGGCCCAGTCGCGTTACCGCGGTGCGCAGGTCGGAAATGGTACGGCCGCTGTTGAAGAACGCCGAGTTGGACAGCTGCAGCACCTTCGCCGCAATCGCCGGGTCGGCCGACACCAGCTTGGAGACATCGGCGGTGTCGGTCTCGTCGTCATGCTCCAGCGCTTGGGTCAGGCTCAGGTACAGGTGCGGCGGCGAAGGCAGCTTTTCGATGCGGCCGATCGCGCTGCGCAGATGTGCGCTGTCGAGCAGTTCGCGCAGCTCTTCCAGGCTGGTCAGTGCTTCCAGCAGCACTTCCGGGGCCAGCGGCATCGGCAGGAAGCGGTGGGCCACCCCGATCAGGCGCGCCGGCGGCGGCCGGTTGCCCTGMTCGGCATCCACCAGCGCGATGCGGATCGTCTCCGGACGCAGCGTCCGGATCTGGCCGAGCAGCGTGGTGGCGTTGAGATCGGGCAGAGTAGGGCAGGCGATCACCGCGTCGATCGGACCGGCGGCGACGATGTTCATGGCCGCCTGGCCATCGGATGCGGTCAACGGTTGCCACTCTTCCCCAAGATCGGCAATGAAATCCATCAGCTCAGCCGACAGGCTGGCTTGGTCCCCAACAAGCAGAATACGCACGACACAGTCCCCTGGCTGACCACGGTGAAACGCACCGTGGACGGTGTGAAGACGCAATGTACCCAATCCGGCACAAATAGTGATGTGCCGCAGTTAAAAAACGTGATGTCCATCGCTTCGGCGGCGAGCGCCGAAGCGATGCGGTTCAGCCTCAGCCGTTGTTGCTGAGGTAGCGCTGGTGCGCTTCGATCAGGATCTGCTTGGCTTCGGCAGCGCCGGCCCAGCCGTCAAGCTTGACCCACTTGCCCTTTTCCAGGTCCTTGTAATGCTCGAAGAAGTGGCCGATGCGCTCCAGCCAGTGGCTGGACACCTGCCCGATGTCTTCCACATGGGCGTAGCCGCTGAAGACCTTGGAGATCGGCACGGCCAGGATCTTCTCGTCGCTGCCGGCCTCATCGCTCATCTTGAGCACGCCGACCGGACGGCAACGCACCACCGAACCGGGGATCAGCGGCAGCGGCAGCACCACCAGCACGTCGGCCGGGTCGCCGTCGCCGCACAGGGTGCTCGGCACGTAGCCGTAGTTGCACGGGTAGCGCATCGGGGTGGACAGGATGCGGTCGACGAAGATCGCGCCGGTTTCCTTGTCCACTTCGTACTTCACCGGCTCGGAATCCTTCGGGATCTCGATGATGACGTTGATTTCTTCCGGCGGGTTCTTGCCGGGCGAGACGAGTTCCAGACCCATGGGTGTACTC
>NZ_JBFULB010000270.1:0-5251 GCF_056400545.1 Stenotrophomonas sp. P5_A8
TCGGTCGCCTACCCCCGTGCGGGTTCAACCCCGCCCGGCCGCCGGCCTCAAGCCGCCTGCGACTGTTCCTTGCGCGGACCTTCCTTCAACGCGCGGCCCACCAGCCCGACCAGCAGGTCCAGCTCTTCGCTGTCCATGCCGAAATGCGGGGTGAAGCGCAACGAGTTCTCGCCGCCGTGGATGACGTTGATGCCGTGGTTGCGCAACCATTCCTCGGTGGAACCGGTGCCGTAACACTTGAACTGGGGCGCCAGTTCGCAGGAGAACAGCAGGCCGGTGCCCTGCACCTTGGTGATCAGCCCGCCCAGCTCGGACTTGAGCTGCTCCAGCTTGCGCACCGCTTCCTCGCCACGCACGCGGATGTTCTCGCGCACCTGCGGGGTCAGCAGCGACAGGGTGGCGCAGGCCACGTCCAACGCACGCGGGTTGGAGGTCATGGTGTTGCCGTAGATGCCCTTGCGGTACAGATGCGCGGCATGTTCGGTGACCGCCAGTACGGAAAGCGGGAACTGGGCGGCATTGAGCGCCTTGGAGTAGGTCTCCATGTCCGGCACGTCCAGGCCTTCGAAGCCGGGGTAGTCGACGATGGAAAGCACGCCGTGCGCACGCAGGCCGGCCTGGATCGAGTCGAGCAGCAGCAGGCTGCCGTGCTGGCGGGTCAGTTCGCGGGCCAGCGCGTAGAAGGCCGGCGGCACCGAGCGGCCCGGGTCGCCTTCGCCCATCACCGGCTCCAGGAACACCGCCTCGATGAACCAGTGGTTCTGCTCTGCCTCGGCGAAGACGCGCTTGAGTGCCTCCTCGTCGTACGGGGCGATGGCGATCACCGAGTCTTCGCCGCGGTAGCTGGCCAAGTGCTGCACATAGGTCTTGCGGCTGGAGTCGGAGTACAGGCCGGGACGATCGGTACGCCCGTGGAAGCTGCCCTTGATGACCACGCGCTTGATCTTGGCGCCGGCATGGCGCGCGCCCGGGTCGGTCTGCAGTTTTGCGTTGACGTCGGCGATGCGCGCGGCCAGGCCGACCGCTTCAGAGCCGGAATTCAGGCACATGAAGTGGCTGTACGGGCAGCCGCCGCGACGGTGCCCGATCTCCTTGCGCAGGGCCTTGATGAAGCGCTGCTGGGACAGGTTCGGGGTCATCACGTTGGCCATTACCTGCGGGGCGGCCATGGCCGCCATGACCGCCTCGGGGGTGTGGCCGAAACCGAGCATGCCGTAGCCGCCAGCGTCGTACAGCACCGCCCCCTTCAGGGTGACCACCCACGCACCGCGGGCGGCGAGGGCGACATACGGGGTGACCGCATCGTCGGCGTAGAAATTGACGAAGCCATCCTGCATCGCCTCGATCTGGGCGCGTTCGTCCAGCGCCAGCAGGTCGCCCAGGTCGGCGCGGACGCGCTCGAATTCGGCGGCGGCAGCGTCGATCGCGGCGATCAGCTGCGGGTGGCCGGCACCCAGGCGCTCCAGGCTGGCGTCATCCAGGCCGGCGGTGAGGCGGGTGCCGGGCTGGGCGCGAAGGGGGGCAAGACGTTCGATGAAGCTCATTGCAGATCTCCTGAAACGATTGGCGGCACGGCGGAAACGCAAAACGCGCGTCTATTCGCGCGCGCTGGGGGCATTCCTGCTCGTGCATCTAACTTCCAGCCCGATGCTAGCACGCGCTTTTTCGCGCGATAACCCCGCGAAAACTGTTGCATAGCAGCATTTTGCGCGACGTTTGCCTGTCGCTGCGCCGCCGCGGAGGGCCGGTCGTACAATGGCCGACATTGCCTACACGTTGCCGTGCGCTCCCTTGAAGAAGTCCGATTTCAATTACGAACTCCCGCCTGAATTGATCGCCCAGGCGCCCCTCGCCGAGCGCTCCGCCAGCCGCCTGATGCTGGTGCCGCCGGCCCCCGCCGCGTTCGAGCACCGCCAGGTGCGCGATCTGCCCGACCTGCTGCGTGCCGGCGATCTGCTGGTCTTCAACGATACCCGGGTCATTCCCGCGCGCCTGTTCGGGCAGAAGGCCAGCGGCGGGCGCGTCGAAATCCTGATCGAGCGCCTGCTCGGCGCCCAGCAGGCGCGGGCCCAGGTCGGGGCCAGCAAGTCGCCCAAACCGGGCAGCCGGATCGCGCTGGATGCCGGTGGCGAGGCCGAGGTGCTGGGCCGCGATGGCGAATTCTATGTGCTGCAGTTCCACGTGCCGGAGGCACTGGAGCAGTGGTTGCTGCACGCCGGTCGCCTGCCGTTGCCGCCGTACATCCAGCGCGAGCCGGGCGTGGACGACCGCGAGCGCTACCAGACCGTGTTCGCCCGTGAAATCGGCGCGGTGGCCGCCCCGACCGCGGGCCTGCACTTCGACGAGGCACTGCTGGCCACGCTGAAGGCCAGGGGCATCGATTTCGGCCATGTGACCCTGCATGTGGGGGCGGGCACGTTCCAGCCGGTGCGGGTGGACGACCTCAAGGAGCATGTGATGCACCGCGAGTGGCTGAACGTGGGCGCCGAACTGGTCCAGCAGGTGCGCCGCACGCGCGCTGCCGGCGGCCGGGTGATCGGCGTGGGCACCACGGTGGTGCGTGCACTGGAAAGCGCGATGCGCGATGGCGAGCTGCTGCCGTATGCCGGTGAGACCCAGATCTTCATTACCCCGGGTTACCGGATCCACAGCGTGGATGCGATGGTCACCAACTTTCACCTGCCCGAAAGCACCCTGTTGATGATGATTTCGGCGTTTGCCGGCAAGGAACGGGTGTTCGAGGCGTACCGGGCCGCCATCGCAGAGAAATACCGCTTCTTCAGCTATGGCGATGCGATGTTGCTGTTCCCGCAGGCCTAGCCGACCAACGGTCGGCGCTACGGTCGGGAGGGTAGCCGACCAACGGTCGGCTCTACGGTTGGGTGGGTGGCCGACCAACGGTCGGCTCTACGGGCGAGCGCAGGCGGGGGCTTTTCGGCGACAATGGGCCATTATTTGCCCGAATCCCGCTCCATGTCCCGACTCCAGTTCCAGCTCCAGACCACTGACGGTCGCGCCCGCCGCGGCCGCCTGACCTTCCCGCGCGGTACCGTGGAGACCCCGGCATTCATGCCCGTGGGCACCTATGGCTCGGTCAAGGGCATCCTGCCGGAGCAGATCCGGGCGCTGGGCGCGGAAATCATCCTGGGCAACACCTTCCACCTGTACCTGCGCCCCGGTCTGGACGTGATCGCCGACCACGGCGGTCTGCACGGCTTTGCGCGCTGGGATGGCCCGATCCTGACCGATTCGGGTGGTTTCCAGGTGTTCTCGCTGGCGCACCGCCGCAAGATCACCGAGCAGGGGGTCACCTTCTCCTCGCCGACCGACGGCGCACGCGTCTTCCTCGGGCCGGAAGAAAGCATGCGCATCCAGAAGGTGCTCGACTCGGACATCGTGATGATCTTCGACGAGTGCACCCCGTACCCGGCCACCGAGCCGGTCGCGCGGACCTCGATGGAACTCAGCCTGCGCTGGGCCCAGCGCAGCCGCAACGCGCACGACGAACTGGGCAATGATGCGGCGCTGTTCGGCATCGTCCAGGGCGGGGTCCACCATGACCTGCGCAGCCGCTCGGCCGAGGGCCTGCAGCAGATCGGCTTCGACGGCTACGCCATCGGCGGCCTGGCCGTGGGCGAGCCCGAGCACGAGCGCAACGCCATGCTCGACCACATGCACCCGATCCTGCCCGCCGACCGCCCGCGCTACCTGATGGGCGTGGGCCGCCCGGAGGACCTGGTGGAAGGCGTCGCCCGCGGGGTGGACATGTTCGATTGCGTGATGCCCACCCGCAACGCCCGCAACGGCCACTATTTCACCTCGTTCGGCACCGTGCGCATCCGCAACGCCCGCTACGAGCGCGACATGGACACCATCGAGCCGGGCTGCGGTTGCCACGCCTGCACCAGCGGTTACACCCGCTCGTACCTGCGCCACCTGGACCGCTGCAACGAGATGCTGGCGCCGATGCTGGGGACCATCCACAACCTGTATTACTACGAAAAGCTGATGGCCGACATGCGCGCGGCCATCGCGGCGGGAACCTTTGCCGCCTTCCGCGAGTCCTTCTACGCGGCCCGTGGCGCGGCTACCCCGCCGCTGTAGACCCTCCACGCAGCACCGACCGCCGCGCCGACCCTGCCAAAGGGCCCGAGGACGAACTCCCGGGGCCATGGCATACTTCGTGGCTGACCCGTTTCGCGGCGACACCCAGGCCCACCAGGGCAGGGCGCCTCCCAACCCAAGGACACCAACATGAACCTGATCGCTTTCCTGATTCCTGCCGCCCACGCCCAAGCCGCTGGCGGCCAGCCGGGCGGTGGTATGGGTCTGACCACGCTGCTGTTCCCGATCATCCTGATCGCGATCATGTACTTCCTGATGATCCGCCCGCAGATGAAGCGTCAGAAGGAACACAAGGCGATGCTGGAGAAGATCAAGCGCGGCGACGAAGTGCTGACCAACGGCGGCATCGCCGGCGTGGTCACCGACATCGGCGACAACTTCATCACCATCGAAGTGGCCGACAACGTGCGCATCCGCGTGCAGAAGGGCGCCGTGGGCAACGTGCTGCCGACCGGCACGCTGAAGTCGGCCAACTGAGCCACTCCTTTTCCGAAGCACAACCGCGGCGCCGGGATGGGCGCCGCGCGGGACCCAAGCAATGCTCGAATTTCCACGCTGGAAGTATTTCCTCATCCTGATCGTGCTGGCGCTCAGCACCCTGTACGCGCTGCCCAACGTCTACCAGAAGGACCCGGCCGTCCAGATCACCGCCAACCGTGGCGGGCAGATCGACGACGCGCTGCGTGACCGCGTGCTGGCCGACCTGGCCAAGGCCGGGGTCAAGACCATTGGCGCGGAGAAGGAAGGCGACAGCCTGATCGTCCGCCTGGCCGACCTGCAGTCGCAGGCCGCCGCCAGCGATACCCTGCGCGACAGCGTGGGTGAGGACTATGTGGTGGCCCTGAACCTGGCCTCGACCGTGCCGGAGTGGCTGGCCAAGCTGGGCGGCAGCCCGATGGTGTTGGRCCTGGATCTGCAGGGCGGCGTGCACTTCGTGCTGCAGGTCGACCAGAAGGCCGCGCTGGACAAGCGCCTGGATGCCTACGCCGAAGACGTGCGCAGCAGCCTGCGCGATGCCCGCATCGCCTACCAGTCGGTGGAGCGTCGTGCGGACAACAGCATCATCGCCACCATCAGCCCGTCCGCCGGTGCCGAAGCGGTCACCCGCGCCCGCGAGGTGATGGCC
>NZ_JBFULB010000271.1:0-5243 GCF_056400545.1 Stenotrophomonas sp. P5_A8
GGCCTACGCGCTGGACGCCGTTGCTGCGCCTGCGCCTGCGATGGAGAAGATCACCACCACCGGCAGCCGCGCACGTCAGCAGGCCACCGATATCCAGTCCGCGCCGATGGCGGCCGAACCGGCGCGCAACGCCGCCGGTGCGCCCGGGGTGATGCGCCGCGCCGCGCCAGCGGCGATAAGCGGCACGCTGTCCGACAGCGCCGTCAACGCCGCGGTCGATGCCGATGCCACGCTGCCCCGCAAGCAATGGCTCCAGCGCATCCGCGAGCGCCGCGACAACGGCGACGTGGATACCGCGCGCGCCAGCCTGGAACGCTATCTGCAGCACTATCCGGAAACCCGCGTCCCGCGTGACGTACGCCAGCTGCTGGACAACTGACGCGCCCGGTCGCAGCCAGCCCACTACAATGGTGGGAATGTCCGACACGCTCGCCACCCCCGTCAGCCACAGCCTGGAGATCAAGCACAGCCGCTTCATCGCCCATGCGGCGCCCATCGATGACGCGGCGGCGGCCCTGGCCTTCCTGCAGCAGGTGGCCGTGCCCGACGCCACCCACAACTGCTGGGCCTACCGGCATGGCGGGGAATACCGCTCCAGCGACGATGGCGAGCCGGCCGGTACTGCCGGGCGCCCGATCCTGGCGGCGATCGACGGCCAGGGCTTCGACCGGGTGATGGTGGTGGTGATCCGCTGGTATGGCGGCATCAAGCTGGGCGCCGGCGGTCTGGTCCGCGCCTACGGCGGCACGGCTGCCGAGTGCCTGCGCACCGCCCCACGGCAGCCGTTGATCGCGCTGGCCGCGCTGCGCATCCACGCCGGCTTCGAAGACCTGGGCGCCCTGCATGCCGCATTGGCCGGTCACAGCGCCGAAAAACTGGCCGAAACCTTCACCCCGTCGGGGGTCGAGCTGCAGGTTCGTTTGCCGGCCGATCAGGCCGACCCGTTGAAAATCCGCCTGCGCGACGCCACCCGTGATCGTATCCGCATCGAAACATGCCCCGAACCAGGCCATCTGAATGACTGACACCTCCCCCGCGCAGGCCCCGGCCGTGCGTCAGCTCGGCAGCCTGGGCACGCTGTGGCCGTTCGTGCGTCGCCACACCGGGCTGTTCGTGGCCTGGCTGGTGGCGCTGGCGCTGTCCTCGGTGGCCACGCTGAGCCTGCCGCCGGCGGTGAAGCTGATGATCGATCACGGCTTCAACGACAGCGGCCAGATCAACCGCGCCTTCGCCCTGCTGTTCCTGGTCGCGGTGCTGCTGGCGCTGGCCACCGCCGCGCGTTTCTTCTTCGTGTCGTTGCTCGGTGAAAAGGTCGTCGCCGATCTGCGCAGCCGCCTGTACGCACACCTGATTTCGCTTGGCGCCGGTTTCCACGACCGCAGCCGCAGCGGCGAACTGGTGTCCCGACTCACCGCCGACAGCGAACTGCTGCGCAGCGTGATCGGCTCCACCATGTCCGTTGCCCTGCGCAGCAGCGTCACGGTGGTGGGCAGCCTGGTGATGCTGTTCGTTACCAGTCCGCACCTGGCCGCGTGGTCGCTGGTCGGCATCCCGCTGGCGGTGCTGCCGATCATCATCGGCGCACGCCGGCTGCGCAACATCTCGCGCGCCAGCCAGGACCGCGTCGCCGACGCGAACAGTCTTGCTGCCGAAACCCTCGGCGCGGTGCGTACCGTGCAGGCGCATGCGCKCGAGCCGTACGAACGGGGCCGCTTCAATGCGGCACTGGCCGAATCGATCCGTGCCGCACGACGCCGCATCGGGGCGCAGTCGATCGTCACGGCCACCGCGATCGTGCTGGTGTTCGGTGCGATCGTCGGCGTGCTGTGGCTGGGCGCGCACGATGTCATCGACGGCAACATGACCGCCGGTACGCTCGGCCAGTTCGTGCTCTACGCACTGATCGGCGGCGGCTCGGTCGGTGCCCTGGCCGAAGTCTGGAACGAATTGCAGCGCGCCTCCGGCGGCATGGGCCGGATCGCCGAGCTGCTGCAGGAAGACATCGAAATCGCCACCCCGGCCGATCCGCTGCCCCTGCCCACGCCGTTGCGCGGCGAGATCCGCTTCGACGACGTGGTCTTCCACTACCCGCAGCGCCCGGACACCGCCGCGCTGGAGCATTTCAACCTGCATGTGCGCCCCGGCGAGACCGTGGCCCTGGTCGGTCCGTCCGGTGCGGGCAAGAGCACGGTGCTGTCGATGCTGTTGCGCTTCCACGATCCCGCCTCGGGCAGCATCCGGGTCGATGGCGTGGACGTGCGCCGGGTCGATCCGGCGCAGTTGCGCGCGCAGCTGGCGCTGGTGCCGCAACAGCCCACGCTGTTTGCCAGCACCGCGCTGGAGAACATCCGCTACGGGCGCCTGGAGGCCACCGATGAGGAGGTGCAGCGCGCCGCCGAAGCCGCCGAAGCCGATGAGTTCCTGCAGGCACTGCCCGATGGCTACCTGAGCGAACTGGGTGAGCGTGGCGCACGCCTGTCCGGTGGCCAGCAGCAGCGCATCGCGATCGCCCGTGCACTGCTCAAGGACGCGCCCATCCTGCTGCTCGACGAAGCCACCAGCGCGCTGGATGCGCAGAGCGAGCGCGCGGTACAGCAGGCGCTGGAACGGCTGATGGCCGGGCGCACCACGCTGGTGATCGCGCATCGCCTGGCGACCGTGCTCAAGGCCGACCGCATCGTGGTGATGGACCACGGCCGCATCGTCGCCCAAGGCACCCACGCCGAGCTGCTGGCCGAAGGTGGGATGTACGCCGAACTGGCCAGGCTGCAGTTCATCGACTGATGACGCACCGCTAACGCGGCACGTTGCATGGTGCGCTGGTCATCGATCCGTGCCACCGCAGGAGGTGCTTCATGTCGTTTCGACAGTTCCCCGCCACCGACGCCGCCGGCGAGAGCTACGTCATCGTCGAGTTCAAGGATGAGCAGCCCGGCAACACCGCGCCGGCCGAAAACAGCGCACGCTATGAGCTGGCCGACGGCCGCCATCTGGTCCGTGATGGCCGTCAGTTCCGCACCCGCGGCGGCGAGTTGATCCTCACCACCTGAGTGCCGGACGTACTGCGCTCGCTGTCAAGAAAAATAGTTTCCGAAAGGCTGGTCATTTTCTGGCCAGTCTTCTTGACAGCCTGTGACCGCAAGGGATGCGCGCGGTTATCCACATGTTTGTGCGCAACTCATCCACACCCCCTGTGGATGAATGCGGCGTCGCAGCACGTCAGCGCGACAACACCCGGCCGATCCCGGACGCATCGATTTCCTGCGCCGCGCGTTGCAGCGCCGCTGCATCGCTGCCGGCCACGAAGCCGACACGGAAATGCACTTCACCGCCCGGCGTACGCGAGGAATGGATCGACGCCAGGCTCACCGCATGCCGTTCGAACACATGCAGCAGTTCGCGGAGCGAGCCGGGGCGGTCCTCGGGCAGGTGCACGCTGATCGCATTGCGTTCGGTCAGGTCGGCAAGCAGGTAGCCGACGCGTTCGAAGGTGTAGTTGCCTTCGGCCAATACGGCCTCGCCCTGGCTGTCACGGTTGTCCAGCAGCAGGTGCTGGCGGAAGGCCGCGCGTGCAGCGTCATCGCCCTGCCCCACCTGGTCGCGCAGTTGCTGCAGCTGGCCCAGCAGGCGGTCCAGCATCGGGCCCACGTGCGGGTTGCCGAACTGGATGTCTTCGTAGATGGCCGGGTTCAACGACAGGATGCGCGCGATGATCGCGGTGTCCAGTTCGAACGACGCCGAGCGGTACGGCATCAGCGCCGGCAACGCTCCCAGCAGGGGCGCGTACTCGCGCAGCACTCCGGCCTGGGCCAGGTGGGTGGCGTGCACCATCGCCTGCACCAGCGCCATTACCTGGTCGTGGTGCGCGGGCGTGGCGCGCACGCACTCGGCTTCCAGCGCGTCGCACAACTGTTGCACCCAGGGCTGCCAGCGCGACAACCGCGCTTCGCAGACCACCATCACCCGCCCCTTCAGCGTCGGTGCCTTGGGCGGTGCGGTCATCGGATGCAGCCCCACCACCTCGGCCTGCGAGGCCAGCATCGCCGCGACCGGATCGCTCTTTACCGAGGTCACATCCAGCCACAGGCGCCCGGACTCGCGCCCGGCCGAACGCGCCACGTAGTCGGCGATCAGCGCGGGCGTGTGGCGGATGGGCGCGGAGAAAACCAGTACATCGGCCCGCTGCAGCAGCACCTCCGGATCGTCCGAGTGCGGATCGGCCGGATCATGGCCGATCACCTCCAGGCCCATGCGCCGCTCGAGGAACCCACGGAGCCAACGCCCGTACGCGCCGGCGCTGCCGACGATGCCGACAACCGGTGCTGCCCTCACGCCAAGCGCTCGGGCACGAAGCGCTGCGGCAGGGCCAGCGCGGCCGGCGCGGCGGCCAGCACGTCGAACTCTTCATGGCCATTGGCCAGGGTGGTCTCCAGGGCCACGTGCACGCCGGCGATGGCGCGCGAGATCGCCTGCTCGAACGCTTCACCGCGCAGCAGGAACGCTACCAGCAGCGACATCAGCACATCGCCCGTACCGGCCACGTCCACCGGCAGGTGCGGCGAGGACCAGCGCCAGATCGCCTCACGGCTGACCGCCAGCGTGACCAGTTGGCCCGGGTCACCGCCGACGCTGTGGGCGAGTACCCATTCCGGCCCGCGCGCAAGCAGCGTCTGCGCAGCGGCGATGGCCTCGTCCTGGGCCAGGCTCGGCATGCCGGTCAGGCGACCGAGTTCGAAGGCGTTGGGGGTCACCAGCCAGGCATGCGGCAGCAGGCGTTCGGCGAAGACCTTTTCCAGGCCCGGCTCGACGTAAGGCCCGGTGTGGGTATCGCCGATCACCGGGTCCAGGCAGTAACGCAGCTGCGGTGAAGACGGCAGCACCGCGTCGAGCCAGTCGGCAAAGGCCGCGCCGTTGCCGACGCTGCCGAAATAGCCGGAGATCAGCATCCGCGCCCGCTGCGGCAACCCGCGCTCACCGGCGCCCAGCAGCAGGTCGGCGAACCAGTCCGAGGGCAGCACGCGGCCCCGCGTGGTCGCGTAGAACGGCGCATTGCTCAGCAGCGTGGTCGGAATTTCGGCGACACGCACGCCCAGCGCGCGCAACGGCGGCACGGCAGCGCTGTTGCCGGCGTAGCCATACACCAGCTGCGACTGCACCGAGATGACGTCGACCGGCGACGRACCGTCCGGGCGCTGGCGGCGTCCATGGACCAGATGGCTTTCGAGGGATTCGTTCATCCCGAC
>NZ_JBFULB010000272.1:0-5240 GCF_056400545.1 Stenotrophomonas sp. P5_A8
TCTCAGCCTTGGTCAATGCCATTGCCTGCTACCCCCCATGCTGCCCGCTCAACCGCGGATCCGGGCGTGGTGTTCACGCTCCATGGCAGAGACTGCCTCGGCCACCACGGACTCCACGTCGCGGTCCGTCAGAGTGCGCGACTTGTCCTGCAAAATCAAGCCCATAGCGAGACTCTTGAAGCCCGGCTCGACCCCCTGGCCGACATAGCGGTCGAACAGGGTGACCTGGCGCAGCAGCGGACCCACGGCGCGGCGCAGGGTAGCTTCCAGGTCGGCCCAGGCGGCGGCTTCGGGGACCAGGAAAGCCAGGTCGCGGCGTACCGACGGGAACCGTGACAACTCGGCGGCACGCGGCAGCTGGCGGGCGGCCAGCAGGGCCAGGTCCAGCTCGAAGGCGAATACGTCCACGTCGATGTCCATGGCCTTGGCCAGGCGCGGGTGGATCTGGCCGATCCAGCCCAGGCTGACGCCGTCGCGCAGGACCTCGGCCGAACGCGCCGGGTGCCCGTACGGACGCTGCGAAGGCTGGAACGCCAGCACCGCGCCGGAGGCGGCCGCCAGCGAATCCAGGTCGCCCTTGAGGTCGTGGAAATCGACCTTGCGGGTGGCCATGCCCCATTGCTGCGGGTCGGCATCGCCACACACGGCAGCGGCCACGCGCTGGGTTTCCAGCGGTGCCGGCGTGCCCTCGCCCGCCTGCGGGTGGAAGCTGCGTCCCAGTTCAAACAGGCGCACGCGACCCAACTGGCGCGCGGCATTGCGGCCCAGCGTGGCGACCAGCCCCGGCAGCAGCGACGGGCGCATCACCGCCAGTTCGGCCGACAGCGGATTGGCCAGCGCCACCACGTCCTGGTGCAGGTGCCAATCGCTCAACAGACCCGCGTCGACGAAGGCGTAGTTGAGGGTTTCCTGCAGGTCGCGGGCGACCAGCTGGCGGCGCACGGTGAGATCGTCCAGGCGCGTTTCGCTGGGCATGGCGATGCGCGAGGCACCGCCCGGCAGCGTGGTCGGGATCTGCTCGTAACCGTGGATGCGGGCCAGTTCCTCGATCAGGTCTTCTTCGATGGCAATGTCGAAACGGCGGCTCGGCGCGGTCACCTGCCAGCCCTCGGCGACGGCGGCCACGTCCATGCCCAGCGCGCGCAGGATGCGCTCGACGTCGGCATCGGCGATCTGGATGCCGAGCACGCGGGCGATACGCGCGCGGCGCAGGACGATCGGGGCGATCGCCGGCAGGTCGGCCTCGCGCACGGCCTCGGTGACCGGCGACGGGGTGCCGCCGGCCAGGTCCAGGACCAGGCGGGTGGCGTACTCGATCGCGGTCCGCGGCRGCGCCGGGTCAACGCCACGCTCGAAGCGGTGCCCGGCATCGGTATGCAGGCCCAGCTTGCGGCCACGGCCCATGATCGCGGCGGGCGCGAAGTGCGCGGCCTCCAGGAACACGGCGGTGGTGTCGTCGGTGACGCGGGTGTCGAAGCCGCCCATCAGGCCGGCCAGCGCGATCGGGCGGTCGGCGTCGGTGATGAGCAGGAAGCTGTCGTCCAGCGTCGCGTCGCGACCATCGAGCAGCTTCAGGGATTCACCGGCGCGCGAGCGACGCACGCCGATGCTGCCCTGCAGGGCGCCCAGGTCGAAGGCGTGCATCGGCTGGCCCAGTTCCAGCATCACGTACTGGGTGATGTCCACCAGCAGCGACACCGGGCGCACGCCACTGCGGCGCAGGCGTTCGGCCATCCACAACGGGGTCGCGGCACGCGCATTGATGCCCTCGATGACGCGGCCGACATAGCGCGGCGCTTCGGCGCCGGCGTCCAGTGCGACGGTCAGTTCGCGCGTGCCCACCGGCGCCACTGGCGCGGCCTCGAACGGCACCACTTCACTGGCGCACGCGGCGGCCACGTCGAAGGCGATGCCGCGAATGCTGAAGCAGTCGGCGCGGTTGGGGGTCAGCTTGATCTCGATGCTGGCATCGGGCAGGCCCAGGTACTCCACCAGCGACTGGCCGACCGGCGCATCGGCGGGCAGTTCGAACAGACCCGAGGCATCGCTGTCCAGGCCCAGTTCCTTGGCCGAGCACAGCATGCCGTTGGAGTCCACGCCACGCAGCTTGGCCGGCTTGATCGCCAGCATACCGATCTGCGCGCCCACCATCGCCAGCGGCGCGACCAGGCCCGGGCGCGCGTTCGGTGCGCCGCAGACGATCTGCAGGTGTTCGCCCTGCCCCGCGTCGACCTGGCAGATCTGCAGGCGATCGGCTTCGGGATGGCGTTCGGCCGAGACGATCCGCGCCACCACCACGTGGTCCAGGCCCACGCCGAGCGCGTCGACCGCTTCCACTTCCAGGCCGATGGCGGTCAGCACCGCGCCGAGTTCATCGCGCGAGACGGCGGTGGGAACGTGGCTGCGCAGCCAGTTTTCAGAGAATTTCATGGTGTCACCCTGGTGGGCCCGGCGCATGCGCCTGGGCCGTAATGGTCTTGGATCCAATCCCGCCGGGCATGGCCCGGCGTTACGCTGACGCGCTTACGCGAACTGCTTCAGGAACCGCACGTCGTTCTCGAAGAACGCGCGCAGGTCGTTGACGCCATACCGCAGCATCGCAAAGCGCTCCACGCCCAGGCCGAAGGCAAAGCCGGTGTAGCGCTCCGGATCGATGCCGACGTTGCGCAGCACGTTGGGGTGGACCATGCCGCAGCCGAGCACTTCCAGCCAGCGGGTGCTGCCGTCGGGCTGCTRCCAGGCGATGTCCACTTCCGCGCCGGGTTCGACGAAGGGGAAGTAGCTGGGGCGGAAACGCATCTCGAAATCGCGCTCGAAGAACGCACGCACGAACTCGGACAGCGTGCCCTTGAGGTCGGCGAAGGTCGAGTGCTCGTCCACCAGCAGGCCTTCGACCTGATGGAACATCGGCGAGTGGGTCTGGTCGCTGTCGCTGCGGTAGACCTTGCCGGCGGCGATCATGCGCAGCGGCGGGGCGTGCTCGCCCATGTAGCGCACCTGCACCCCGGAGGTGTGCGTGCGCAGCAGGCGGCCATCGCCGAAATAGAAGGTGTCGTGCATCGCACGCGCCGGATGGTGCGGCGGGAAGTTCAGGGCTTCGAAGTTGTGCCAGTCGTCTTCGATCTCCGGGCCTTCGGACAACTCGTACCCGAGCCGGCCGAAGATCTCGGTGATGCGCTCCAGGGTACGGGTGACCGGATGCAGGCCAGCGCGATCGGCGCGGCGTCCCGGCAGGGTGATGTCGATGGCTTCGGCGGCCAGGCGCACGTCCAGCGCGGCGTCTTCCAGCACGGCCTTGCGTTCGCCCAGCGCGGTGGTCAGCGCATCGCGGGAACGGTTGATGGCTTCGCCGGCGGCCTTGCGCTCATCGGCCGGCAACGCGCCAAGCTGCTTGAGCTGGGCGGTGATGCTGCCGTTCTTGCCAAGCAGTGCAACGCGCAGGGCTTCCAGCGCATCGGGGCTGCTGGCGGCGGCCACGTCGGCCAGCGCTTGGGTGGTCAGGGATTGGATGTCACTCATGGATAGCCGGGACCTCGCGTCGGTATGCCTTCGCGATACACGCCGGGCCGACACCCGTCGCCACCGCTGTCGGGTCGATGGCACGCTGCCGGCCACCGCCACCACAAAAAAGAATGGGGAAGGACTTGCGCCCTTCCCCATGCATTTGCCTTACCCACCACCGCTGCGCGAAAACGGCAACGGCAGGGGAATGGACTTATGCCGCCAGCGCGCCCTTGGCCTTTTCGGCCAGCGCAGCAAAACCGGCTGCGTCGTGCACGGCGATGTCAGCCAGAACCTTGCGGTCCAGGGTGATGCCGGACTTGAGCAGGCCATTCATGAAACGGCTGTAGCTCAGGCCGTTGATGCGGGCAGCCGCGTTGATGCGGGTGATCCACAGCGAACGGAAATTGCGCTTCTTCTGCTTACGACCGATGTAGGCGTACTGCTGTGCCTTGATCACGGCCTGCTTGGCAACGCGGAAGACCTTGCGGCGAGCGTTGTAGTAACCCTTCGCCAGGGTCAGAATTTTCTTGTGGCGGCGACGCGCCTGTACGCCACGCTTTACTCGTGCCATGGGTCAGTCCTCAGAGGTAGGGAAGCATACGGTTCAAACGGCCTGCGTCTTCTGCACGAACATGGTTCGTCTGACGCAGATTGCGCTTCCGCTTGGTCGACTTCTTCGTGAGGATGTGGCTACGGTTGGCATGGCCAGCCTTGAACTTGCCGGAGGCGGTCTTGCGGAAACGCTTGGCCGCCGCCCGGTTGGTTTTGATCTTGGGCATTGCAATGTCCTTGATGATGTTTTGTCACTGACCAGGGCGGTGGCTTTCACCACGCTTTCCGTCCATGCCCTTGCCTGCTTGTAAGCCCGGGATCCCCAATGGGAACCAGGCCGGTCCTGTTGCCGTTGAAACAGCGTGTAACCGTTCAAAACAGCGCCCCGAAAAACGGGGCCGCCCATTATGCCCGTCTAAACGGGAGGTTGCAAACCTTTGATCGGGCATGTGTTTGCCGCGGGCGGCCGAACCTGAACGGAGCGGTCGCAAGGGCCGGCGTCATGCCGGGCCGCGCACGCGGGAAACCGCAGACGGCGCCGGTGGACGCCTGCTGTGGGGTGCGCGAAGCGGGAAGCGGGACGCCGAGCAACGCTCGGCTCTACCTCGCCCCTTGGGTGTGCAGCCGAGCAACGCTCGGCTCTACCTTGCCCCTCGGGTGTGCAGCCGAGCAACGCTCGGCTCTACCTTGCCCCTTGGGTGTGCAGCCGAGCAACGCTCGGCTCTACGCCCGATGGCCGGTTACTTCTTCTTCGGCGCGATCATCATCACCATCTGCCGGCCTTCAAGGCGCGGACGGGACTCGATCACGATGTCCTCACCCAGATCGCCTTCGATCCGGTTGGCCATTTCGCGACCCAGTTCCTGATGGCTCATTTCGCGACCACGGAAGCGGATGTTGACCTTGATCTTGTCGCCCTCTTCCAGGAAACCGCGCATTTTGCGCAGCTTGATCTGGTAGTCGCCTTCATCGGTGACCGGACGGAACTTCACTTCCTTGATCTCGACCTGCTTGGTCTTCTTCTTGGCCTCGTTGGCCTTCTTCTGCGCTTCGAACTTGAACTTGCCGAAGTCCATGATCTTGCAGACCGGCGGATCCGCCTGCGGCTGGATCTCGACCAGGTCCAGACCTTCGTCTTCGGCCTTCGACAGCGCTTCGTCGCGCGTCAACACACCAATCATTTC
>NZ_JBFULB010000273.1:0-5229 GCF_056400545.1 Stenotrophomonas sp. P5_A8
GCCAAGCCGTTCACCACCCACCACAACGCGCTGGACCTGGACCTGTACCTGCGCGTGGCCCCGGAGCTGTACCTCAAGCGCCTGGTCGTGGGTGGGCTGGAGCGCGTCTACGAGATCAACCGCAACTTCCGCAACGAAGGCGTGAGCACCCGCCACAACCCGGAATTCACCATGATGGAGCTGTACGAGGCCTACGCCACGTACACCGAAGTGATGGACCTGACCGAAGGGGTGATCCGCGACGTGGCCAACCAGGTGCTGGGCACGACTACGGTGACCTGGGACGGCGCCACCATCGACCTGGCCCCGGCCTTCCGCCGCTGGCGCATGGACGAGGCGGTGCGCCACCACAACCCGGAAATCAGCGCCGCCGACTGCACCGACCGCGACGCGCTGGCTGCCCATTGCGAGCGCCTGAAGATCCGCATCAAGCCGTCCTACGGCTGGGGCAAGCTGCTGCTGGAGATCTTCGAAGCTACCGTCGAGCACACGCTGGTGCAGCCGACCTTCATCACCGACCACCCGGTCGAGGTCTCCCCCCTGGCCCGTGCCAACGACGACCAGCCCGGCTACACCGACCGCTTCGAGCTGTTCATCAACGGCAAGGAACTGGCCAACGGCTTCTCCGAGTTGAACGACCCGGAAGACCAGGCCGCCCGTTTCCAGGCCCAGGTGACGGCCAAGGAAGGCGGCGACGACGAGGCCATGCACTACGACGCCGATTACATCCGTGCGCTGGAGTACGGCATGGCCCCGACCGGCGGCCTGGGTATCGGCATCGACCGTCTGGTGATGCTGCTCACCGGCAGCAGTTCGATTCGTGATGTACTGCTGTTCCCCTATATGCGTCCGGAAAACTGAGACGTAGGTCCGGCTGCCAAGGGAGGGCAGCCGGGGCGGGGTTCCGCTGAGGTGGCCGCGCGCGTATGGTTTCTGCGTGGCCTTCCCGGTAGACGCCGTGATGGCCAGGGCGATGATCGGTCCGGTGGTGCGTGACATCCGCATCACACCGCGACCACGATCATGAACCGGGAGATCACGACGGGAGGCGGATCCATGCAAGGTGCCAGTGTGCAGAGTGGCGGAGTATTCTCTCCGCAGCATGTTCCAGTGTGGTCCAGGAAGACGGCGGAAGCATCCTTGAATATTGTCATCGTTGACGACCAGACGTCCGCGCGCACCATGCTCCGTCATGTCATCGAGGACATCGCGCCGGAACTGAGCGTGCACGACTTCGGGGATCCGCTCACCGCGCTGGCCTGGTGCGAATCGCACCCGGTGGACCTGCTGCTGCTCGACTACCGCATGCCGGAGATGGATGGGCTGGAGTTCGCCCGCCGCTTCCGCCGGTTGCCCAAGCACCGCGACATCCCGGTGATCCTGATCACCGTGGTCGGTGACGAGCCGATCCGCCAGGCCGCGCTCGAAGCGGGCGTCATCGATTTCCTGGTCAAGCCGATCCGCCCGCGCGAACTGCGCGCGCGCTGCTACAACCTCTTGCAGTTGCGCCAGCAGTCGGAAAACGTCAAGCAACGCGCGCTGTCGCTGGAACAGCGCCTGCTGGCCAGCATGCATGAAGTGGAAGAGCGCGAACGCGAAACGCTGTCGCGGCTGGCGCGTGCGATCGAGTTCCGTGATGCCGGCACCAGTGCCTACCTGGAGCGCATGGCGCACGTGGCCGGGTTGATCGCCGAGCAGCTCGGCCTGCCCGAGGACGAGTGCAAGCTGATCGAGATGGCGGCGCCCCTGCACGATATGGGCAAGATCGCCATCCCCGATGCGGTGCTGCTCAAGCAGGGCAAGCTCAACGAAGAGGAGCTGGCGATCATGCGCCGGCACCCGCGTATCGGCTATGAGCTGCTGAGCGGCAGCCAGAACCGTTTCATCCAGGTCGGTGCGTTGATCGCACTGCGCCATCACGAACGTTATGACGGCAGCGGGTATCCCGACGGCCTGATCGGCGATGCGATCCCGCTGGAAGCGCGGATCGTGGCGGTTGCCGATGTATTCGATGCCCTGATCTCACCCCGACCGTACAAGGAAGCATGGACGATGGAAGCGACGTTGGCCTACCTCTACGCACAGCGTGGCCGGCTGTTCGACCCGCGTTGCGTGGACGCGCTGCTGCGCGGCCGGCAACAGCTGGACGAAATCTGCGCCCAGCACTCGACCGCCTCGACCCGCCCGGGGATGTGACATGCATGGCCTGCTCCAGCGCCTCAAGCAGCGGCTGGACACGATGCGCGGCCATGCGTTCGTCCGGTTCTTTCCTGCCACGCTGGTGTCGCTGGTCGCACTGGCGGTGCTCGCGCCCGCGCAGTGGTGGATCGGTGCGACGCTGGTCGTGGCCGCCGCTCTCATCCACGTGAGCCGGTCGGCACACGCGGGACGACGCGCGTCGAATGGCTCCAACGCCGGCCGCGGCATCCTCGCCGAGCTGCGTGCGCGGCTGTCCAATCGACCCGACAGCGAGCACCTCCAGAACTTCATCCGGATTGCGATCACCGCGTTGTTCATCGGCTATCTCGGCTGGCGCTATACGCAGGTGGGGGGCGACATTCTGCGCGTGACGTGGCTGATCCTGGCAGTCGAGCTGGCCGTGGCGATGCTGTTGCTGGCGGGTCTGTTGGCGCGACCGGGCGTGTCGCGCGCGCGGCGTACCGTGGGGATGGTCACCGATTACGCCTGCATGGGCGCGATCATGACCCTGCAGGGAGAACCGGCGGCGTTGCTGTATGTGGTGCTGCTTTGGGTCACCATCGGCAATGGCATGCGCTATGGGCGCGGCTACCTGCATGCCGCCACCGCGATGGGCTGCGCGGCGTTCCTCTGCGCACTCCTGTTTTCCCCGTACTGGGCCGGACACCATCTACTCGGCTGGGGACTGCTGCTGGGACTGGGCATGACCCCGCTGTACTTCGTCGGCATCAGCCGGGCCGCGCCCCCGGCCGCCGCCGACCCGCGTACGGCGGCGGTGGGACCGGTGCATCGCCTCTACCTGCAGGTAAAGGAGCGCCTGACCAAGCGTTCGGACAGCGAGCACGGCCAGGCCATCGTGCGTATCGTGTTGATCACGCTGATCCTGGGCTATGTGCTCATGCCCAGCGTGCGCCACGACCTGCCGCCGGCGCAGCATCACGGCGTGCTGGCGATCGTGCTGACCGGGCTGTTCCTGTCGATCACGCTGTTTGCCTGGCTGCTGGTGCGGCCGGCGCGCTCGGATCCGCGGCGTATCGCCGGGATGCTGGCCGATTACGGCCTGATCGCCGCAGGCATGGTGCAGATGGGCGAGCCGCTGGCGTGGGTCTACATCGTGGTGATGTGGGTGACCGTGGGCAACGGCATGCGCTACGGGAACAATTATCTGTACGCAGCCGTGGCCATGGCGCTGGGCAGCTTCGGCTACACCATGTTGGCCACGCCCTATTGGGAACAGAACGGTCGCCTGGGCTTCGGGCTCTGGCTCGGGTTGGCGGCGGTGCCGCTGTACTTCTCCAGCCTGCTGCGTCAGTTGACCCACGCCATGGACGAGGCGCGTCGCGCCAGCGAGGCCAAGAGCCGGTTCCTGGCCAACATGAGCCATGAATTCCGCACGCCGCTCAATGGCCTGTCGGGGATGACCGAAGTGCTGGCCACCACGCAGCTGGATGAAGAGCAGCGCGAGTGCGTCAGCACCATCCAGGCCTCCTCCCGCAGCCTGCTGGCACTGGTGGAGGAGGTGCTGGACATCTCGGCCATCGAGGCGGGCAAGCTGCGGGTGCTGGCCGAGGATTTCTCGCTGGCCGATGTGATGCAGTCCATCGGGCTGATCCTGTTGCCGCAGGCCAAGGTCAAGCGTCTGGCCTACCAGGTCAAGGTGGATGACGCGGTGCCGGCGCGGCTGCGCGGCGACCTGGGCCATCTGCGGCAGATCCTGCTCAACCTGGCTGGCAACGCGGTCAAGTTCACCGACCACGGCAAGGTCGAGATCCGGGTGTCGCTGCTGCGCGATGACGGGCAGGGCAACGTGCGGATCCGGTTCGACATCCTCGATACCGGTATCGGCGTGGTCCCGGCCATGCGTCCGCGGTTGTTCGAGGCCTTCGAGCAGGCCGATGTGAGCATGGCGCGTCGGCACGAGGGCACCGGGCTGGGCACGACCATTGCCAAGGGCCTGGTGGAGGCGATGGGCGGGCAGATCGGCTTTGCCGAGAACCCGCCGCAGGGCAGCTGCTTCTGGTTCGAGCTGCCGTTTGCACTTCCCCCGGTGGTCGCCGGCGAGTTCACCCCGGCGGTGGTCGGCGAGAGCGTGCCCGGCAGCGGCAACAACGTGATCGCGTTTGCCGACCCGTTCCTGCGCCATCGCGCACGCGTGCGCAGCATGAAGATTCTGGTGGCCGACGATCATCAGGCCAATCGCCTGGTGCTGCAGCGGCTGCTGCAGAAGGCCGGGCACAAGGTGGTATGCGTCAACGATGCCGAGGCGGTGCTGGATGCGTTGGCCGAAAGCGATTACGACGTGGCCATCGCCGATCTGCACATGCCGGGGATGAGCGGGCTGGACATGCTCAAGGAGCTGCGGGTGATGCAGGCCGGCGGTGCACCGCGCACACCGGTATTGATCCTCAGCGCCGATGTGACGCCCGAGGCGATCCAGCAGTGCACCCAGGCCGGCGCGCACACCTTCTTCGGCAAGCCGGTGGTGGCGGTGCGGCTGCTGGATACGCTGGCCGATATCGCCACCAACGACCAGTTGCGGGCCACGGCGCCGGTGGTGCATGTGTCGGTGGCGCCCGACGGCGTGCTCGATCCGGGCGTGCTCGATGAGCTGGCGTCGCTGGGGTTGGGGGAGGCGTTCGAGCAGGAGTTCGTTCGCCAATGCCTGGAGGATGCGCGGCAGTGCATCGAGGTGGCCGCCGCCGATGGCGAGCGCGCTGACTGGGTGCATCTGCGCGAGCAGGCGCACGCGATCAAGGGCGTGGCCGGCAACCTCGGGCTGGTGCGCGTGGCGCATCGTGCCGGTGAGGTGATGCGCATGGCCGACTGGCAGTTGAAGACCGAGTGGCGCGAGCGGATCAACCAGATCCGCACCGGGATGAAAGAGGGCCGTGCGGCGCTCGAGGCCCGCGCGCAGAAGCGCGACGCGCGCGAGGATGGTGGTAGCGACGTGCGGTGATCGACCGCTTGCTACCGGATTGGGCGGGGGTGTGTGGGTTCGCGTGACACGCTGCAAGTACGTCCATGTAAGCT
>NZ_JBFULB010000274.1:0-5217 GCF_056400545.1 Stenotrophomonas sp. P5_A8
GTCCACGGCACTGCGCTTCAGCAAGATGCACGTCCACGGCACTGCGCTTCAGCAAGATGCACGGTGCCGGTAATGACTTCGTGGTGCTGGACCTGCGCGACGGCACCCCCGAACCCACCCCGGCCCTGGCCGCACGGCTGGCCGACCGCCACACCGGCGTCGGCTGCGACCAGATCCTCACCATCGAAGCCCCGCGCGCGGAAGGCTCGGTGGCGTCCTACCGGATCTGGAATGCCGATGGCTCCCAGTCCGAGCAGTGCGGCAACGGCGCGCGCTGCGTGGCGGCTTGGCTGGTGCGCGACGGCGCGGCCGGCGGCGACCATTTCACCATCGACAGCCCGCTGGCCACCCACAGCATTGAACGCCTGACCGATGACCAGTACGCGGTGGCCATGGGCGTGCCGCGCTTTGAACCCCAGCAGATCCCACTGCTCGGTTTCGCCCGCGCCCGCGACGAATACCTGCTGCCGCTGCAGGGCGACACGGTGCGCTTCGGCGCCGTGTCGATGGGCAATCCGCACGCGGTGATCGAGGTCGGTCTGGTCGACGCGGCGCCGGTCGAACGGCTCGGCCCGCTGCTGCAGCAGCACGCTACCTTCCCGCAGTCGGTCAACGTCGGCTTCGTGCAAGTGCTCGATCCCACCCATGCACGCCTGCGCGTGTACGAACGCGGCGTCGGCGAAACGCTGGCCTGTGGCAGCGGCGCCTGCGCCGCGGCGGTGGTGATGATGCAGCGCGGTCGCCTGGAGCGTGATGCCACCTTGTCGCTGCCGGGCGGTACGCTGCGCCTGCGCTGGCCGGCCGACGACGCCCAGGTGGTGATGTCCGGCCCGGCAGCCTTCGTCTTTGAAGGGGAGTGGAACGCATGAACGAGACCGTCGAAAAGATCGGTGCGCATGAAATCGCCGCATGGCTGCGTCGGCATCCGGCGTTTCTCAAGCAGTTCCCCGACCTGGCCCTGACCTTGGTGGTGCCGCGCGATGACGGTCCTACCGCGTCGCTGGCCAGCTACCAGTTGGAAGTGCTGCGCGACAAGAACCGCGAACTGTCGCGGCGGCTGGCCGAGCTGGCCGGCAACGCACAGGTCAACGAACGCCTGGCCGTGCGCACCCACCAGCTGACCCTGGCGCTGATGAAGCAGACCACGGCCGCCGACACGCTGCGCGCGATGGCCGCGTCGCTGGAAGAGGATTTCGCCGGCGATCTGGTCCGGCTGGTGATGCTGCACCCGGTGGAGGGGCTGGAGCAGGCACCGTGGTTGCAGGTGGTCGCCGAGGACAGTGCCGCGCTCGGCGCGTTCCGCGATTGCCTCAAGGACGGCGAGCCGATCTGCGGCCGCCTGCAGCATGAAAAGAGTACGTTGCTGTACCAGGAGCGCGTCGAGGAAGTGCAGTCCAGCGCATTGCTGCCGCTGCCGGGCGTTGGCCTGATCGCGGTCGGCAGCCGCGATGCCAATCGGTTTTATCCCGGCATGGGCACGCTGTTCCTGCGCATGATGGGCGAGTCGCTGGGCGTGGCGTTGAAGCGCTTCGCGCAGGCCTGAGTCCGTACGCCCTCCCGATGCCATGAGCGCTGCCGCCGAGTTCCTTGGCTACCTGGAGGTCGAGCGGCGCATGTCGGCGCACACGCTGGATGCCTACCGCCGCGACCTAGAGGCGCTGGAGTCGTGGTCGCAGAAGCAGGGCGCGGTGATCGAAGCGCTGGATGGCGAGCAGTTGCGCCAGTTCATCGCCGCCGAGCATCGTCGCGGGCTGGCGCCGAAATCGTTGCAGCGCCGCCTGTCGGGCTGTCGCAGTTTCTATGCGTGGCTGCTCAAGCACCGTCGCATCACGGTCAGCCCCGCCGCCGGATTGAAGGCGCCCAAGGCACCACGCAAGCTGCCGCAGGTGCTGGACGCTGATGAAGCGGTGCAGCTGGTCGAACTGCCCACCGATACGCCCCTGGGCCTGCGCGATCGCGCGCTGCTGGAGCTGTTCTATTCCTCCGGCCTACGCCTGAGCGAACTGTGCGCGCTGATCTGGCGCGATCTGGATTTCGCCACCGGGCTGGTCAACGTGCTGGGCAAGGGCAACCGCCAGCGTCGCGTGCCGTTCGGTTCGCATGCGCGCACCGCCCTGGAGGGCTGGCGTGGCGAGAGCGGCGGTGGCGAGGCACAGCCGGTGTTTCCCGGCCGCAAGGGCGGTCCGATCACCCAGCGCGCCATCCAGATCCGCATCCGTGGGCTGGCCCAACGGCAGGGTCTGTTCAAGCACGTGCACCCGCATATGCTGCGGCACAGTTTCGCCAGCCACATCCTGGAATCCTCCGGCGACCTGCGCGGGGTGCAGGAGCTGCTCGGCCATGCCGATATCGCCACCACGCAGATCTACACCCACCTGGATTTCCAGCACCTGGCCAAGGTCTACGATGCGGCCCATCCGCGCGCCAAGCGGCGCAAGAGCGGCAACGAAAGCTGAATCGATCCGCTGCGTCACCCGGCCGCAGGGCAGGGTGGGTTGAAGCCTCCGGCAACGACCCCACCTCAGTCCTTGTCACCCCGGAGGCTCCATGGACCCCAGTCAGAACCCCAACGTATTTCATGCCACCACCATCATTTCGGTGCGCCGCAACGGGCATGTCGCCGTCGCCGGCGACGGCCAGGTCACGCTCGGCCACACGGTGATGAAGGGCAATGCCCGCAAGGTGCGCCGGCTGGGTCGCGAGGGCCAGGTACTGGCCGGTTTCGCCGGTGCCGCGGCCGATGCGTTCACCCTGTTCGAACTGTTCGAGGCCAAGCTGGAAAAGCACGGCCAGCTGCAGCGTGCGGCGGTGGAGCTGGCCAAGGATTGGCGCACCGAGCGCCGCCTGGGCAAGCTCGAAGCGCTGCTCGCGGTGGCCGACAAGGACACCTCGCTGATCATCAGCGGCACCGGTGATGTGATCGAGCCGGAGGACGGCATCATCGCCATCGGTTCCGGCGGTTCCTACGCCCTGTCGGCCGCACGCGCGCTGATGGCGCACACCGAACTGGACGCCCGCACGATCGCCACCGAGTCGATCAACATCGCCGGCGACATCTGCATCTACACCAATCGCAACGTGGTGGTTGAAGAGCTTTGACGGGTACCGTCAGCGCATTCGCGCTGCCGCCCCACGCGTTGCTGCGCAACATGCCCCGCCGCTTCGCGGCAGCCCCCTGACTCAGGGGGCTCTGCACCCGCTACATGGCGTAGTGCCGGCCGCTGGCCGGCAACCCCGACACACCACATTCATTCGTGAGCACACCCATGCCGCACAAGATTGAAGTCTCCTCCGCCACCATGACCCCGCGCGAGATCGTGCAGGAGCTGGACCGGCACATCGTCGGCCAGCACGACGCCAAGCGTGCGGTCGCCATCGCGTTGCGCAACCGCTGGCGGCGCATGCAGCTGCCGGCCGAGCTGCGCAATGAAGTGATGCCCAAGAACATCCTGATGATCGGCCCGACCGGCGTGGGCAAGACCGAGATCGCCCGTCGCCTGGCCACGCTGGCCAACGCGCCGTTCGTCAAGGTCGAAGCTACCCGCTTCACCGAAGTGGGCTACGTCGGCAAGGACGTGGAGCAGATCATCCGCGACCTGGCCGACACGGCCGTCAAGCTGTACCGCGAGCAGGCCAAGGTGCGCGTGCGCACCCAGGCCGAAGAGCGTGCCGAAGACCGCATTCTGGATGCGCTGCTGCCGCGTCGCAGCGCCGGAATCGGCTTCGATGCCGAGGCCGCGCGCAACGAGCCGTCGGCGCAGGACAATGAAACCCGCATCAAGTTCCGCCGGATGCTGCGCAATAGCGAGCTGGACGAGCGCGAGATCGAACTGGAAGTCTCGGCCAACGTCAGCATGGACATCATGACCCCGCCTGGCATGGAGGAAATGGGCCAGCAGCTGCGCCAGATGTTCTCGAGCATGGGTGGGGCGAAGGCGCAGAAGCGCACGCTGTCGATCAAGGCGGCGCGTCCGCTGCTGGTCGAGGAAGAGGCCGGCAAGCTGGTCAACGAGGACGATATCCGCAGCGCGGCGATCGAGGCCTGCGAGCAGCACGGCATCGTGTTCATCGACGAGATCGACAAGGTGGCCAAGCGCGGCGACAACGTTGGCGGTGGCGATGTGTCGCGCGAGGGCGTGCAGCGCGATCTGCTGCCGCTGGTGGAAGGCTCCAACGTGTCCACCAAGTACGGCACGATCAAGACCGACCACATTCTGTTCATCGCCTCCGGCGCGTTCCATCTGGCCAAGCCGAGCGATCTGATTCCGGAGCTGCAGGGGCGTTTCCCGATCCGGGTGGAGCTGGGCGCGCTGAGCAAGCAGGACTTCGTGCGCATCCTGACCGAGCCGAAGGCAGCGCTGACCAAGCAGTACGAGGCGTTGCTGCAGACCGAGGGTGTGTCGATGACATTCACCGTGGATGCGGTGGACCGTCTGGCCGAGATCGCGTTCCAGGTCAACGAGCGCCAGGAGAATATCGGTGCCCGTCGTCTGCACACGGTGCTGGAGCGTCTGCTGGATACGCTGAGTTACGAGGCCCCCGACCGCGACGGCGAGACCATCAGCATCGATCAGGCTTACGTGGACGCGCATCTGGGCGAGCTGGTGCAGGATCCGGATTTGAGTCGTTACATCCTGTAACGGCTTGGGATGATCGAGCGATACAAATGCGGCGGCGCGAAAGCGTCGCCGTTTTTTTTGTGTTTTTTGCGGGTGTCTACGGGTGGGGTGAAGGGCGACCGCAACTGCGAGCGAGAGCAGGTTGCCGCTTGCGGCGTGGCTGGGCGGGGRTGTGTGAGTTCGCGGGACACGCCGTGAATCCATCCCTGGAGGCTCGCGTACGCCATCCATGGCGTACGACGGTCCCGCGAACYCACACMCCCCCGCCCCAGACAGTGGGCCGGTGCGCATCGAAGAAGCAGAAGAGCGAAGGACAAGCACGGCAGAACTCGTGCTCGTTTTTGTGCTCGTTTTTGTGCTCGTGGGTGTTCGTGCTCGTGGGTGTGGGTTTGGGTTTGGGTTTGGGTTTGGGTGTGGTTGGTTTCGGTTTCGGTTGTGGATGTGGAATTGGTGTTGGCTGTTCGTTGCGTACCAGCCAACTGTCTGGGATGGGTACGGGTGGGTTGGCGGGACCGTCATGCGCCATGGATGGCGCATGGGAGCCTCCAAGGATGGATTTACGGCGTGTCCCGCCAACCCACCCGTACCCGCCCAAGCC
>NZ_JBFULB010000275.1:0-5212 GCF_056400545.1 Stenotrophomonas sp. P5_A8
GCTTGGAGAGCAGCACGAAGAACTGGTCCAGCCCCGGCGAATGCAGGCCGTGCAGCTTCCATAGCAAGGGCGCGTCGAAATAGAACGACTCCAGCTCATGCACTTCGTCGGCGAGCGCGACGAAGCCGGCCAGCGGCAGCAGCACTCCGGCGAACAGCAGCACGAAACGCCAGGCGTTGTGGGCCATCCAATGGCGGAAACCGGCGGCCGCCTCGGGGGCGGCCAGCACCGTTGGCTTATCCGACGCTTCGGACATACTTGCGTTCGACATAATCGTCGATCAGCGCCACGAATTCCTGGGCGATGTTGTCACCGCGCAGCGTCACCGTCTTCTCGCCATCCACGAACACCGGCGCAGCCGGCGTTTCGCCGGTACCGGGCAGCGAGATGCCGATGTTGGCATGCCGCGATTCGCCCGGCCCGTTGACGATGCAGCCCATCACCGCCAGCGTCATGTTTTCCGCCCCGGGGTGGCTCACCTTCCATTCCGGCATCTTCCCGCGCACGTGGTTCTGTACCACCTTGGCCAGTTCCTGGAAGAACTCGGAGGTGGTCCGCCCACAGCCCGGGCAGGCCGTGACCAGCGGGGTGAAGGCACGCTGGCCGGTGGTCTGCAGCAGTTCCTGCGCAACGATCACCTCGGCGGTACGCGACTGGCCCGGTTCGGGCGTCAGCGAAATGCGGATGGTGTCGCCGATGCCTTCCTGCAGCAGCACCGCCAGCGCCGCCGACGAGGCGACGATGCCCTTGCTGCCGATCCCGGCCTCGGTCAGGCCCAGGTGCAGGGCAAAGTCCGAGCGCTGGGCCAAATCGCGGTACACCGCGATCAGTTCCTGCACGCCACTGACCTTGGCCGACAGCACGATGCGATCGCGCGGCAGGCCCAGCTCGACGGCGGTATGGGCCGAATCCAGCGCCGAACGGATCAGCGCTTCGCGCAGCACCCGGCCGGCATCCCACGGTTGCGCGCGCTGGCTGTTCTCGTCCATCAGGCGGGCGGCCAGCGACTGGTCCAGCGAGCCCCAGTTGGCCCCGATGCGCACCGGCTTGTCGTAGCGGATCGCAAATTCGATCAGCTGCGCGAACTGGGTGTCCTTCTTCTTGCCAAACCCCACGTTGCCCGGATTGATCCGGTACTTGGCCAGGGCTTCGGCGCAGGCCGGCTCCTGGGTCAGCAGCTGGTGGCCGTTGTAATGGAAATCGCCGATCAGGGGCACCTCGATGCCCATCATCCGCAGCTTCTCCACGATGCGCGGGATCGCTGCGGCCGACTCGGGATTGTTGACGGTCAGGCGCACCATCTCCGAGCCGGCCCGCCACAGTTCGGCGACCTGCTTAACGCTGGCGGCCACATCGGCGGTGTCGGTGTTGGTCATCGACTGCACCACCACGGGCTGGCCTCCGCCTACGACCACACCGCCGATACGGACGGCCTGGGTCTGGCGGCGGGCCCACACGGTCGTGTCGGACGGTTGGGTCGGTTGGGTGACGGCGTCATGCATCAGGCTATTTTAGCGCGCCAAACGTGACCGTAGGTGCCAACCGTTGGTTGGCACTCATCTTGTGGTTGGCGCGCATGTTGGCCGACTACGGGACCGCCAGCGCCGATGCGGCCGATTGTCGCAGGCAGGCGGCGCGGCGAGCGCATAGGATGTGCGGTGATGACCGGTACCGACGCCCCCTTCCTCCGCACCTTGTGCAGCCTGCGCTGGCTGGCCGTGGCCGGCCAGGCCGCGACCATCCTGGTGGCCACCTGGGTGCTCGGGCTGGAACTGCCGCAGCGCCCGTTGTGGGCGGGCGTGGCCGCGCTGGCGCTGTTCAACCTGTACGCGCAGCTGCGGGTGGAGAGCGCCGATACCGCGCCAGTGACCGCCTTCTGCCACATCCTGGTCGATGTGACCGTGCTGACCTGGATGGTCGGCTGGAGCGGCGGCATCGCCAATCCGTTCGGTTCGCTGTTCCTGATCCTGATCGCCCTGGCCGCGCTCGCACTGCCGCTGCGCTGGACCCTGGCCGTGGCCGCCAGCTGCCTGCTCGGCTACGCGGTCAGCGGCATCTTCGGCCTGCCCTTGCCCGCCGGCTGGTTCACTGCAATGCAGATGCACCAGTGGGGCGTGGTCTGCAATTTCCTGCTCTCGGCCACGGTGGTGCTGGTGTTCGCCACCCGGCTGGCGATGGCGCTGCGCCAGCGCGAACACGAACTGGCGATGTTGCGCGAGCGCTTCGTGCGCAATGAAGGCATCGTCGCCCTGGCCACCCACGCCGCCTCGGTGGCGCACGAACTGAACACCCCGCTGGCGACGATGACCCTGCTGGCCGACGACATCGCCGACCAGACCAACAGCAGCGAAGTGCGCGACGACGTGGACACGCTGCGCGAGCTGCTGGTGCAGTGCCGCGAACGGGTGCTGGCGCTGGCCCGGCCCGCCGCCGGCGACGCGCCCGGCCGCGACCACGTAACCCTGCCGCAGGTGCTGGAGCAATGGCGGCTGGTACGCCCGACCATCACCCTCAAGCGCAACGACGACGCCCCGCTGAAACTGCCGCTGGACCCGGGCATCGGCCACCTGTTGATGGTGCTGCTCAACAACGCGGCCGACGCCGGCGAGAAGGCCGAGCGCCCACAGGTGGACCTGACAGTGCGTATCGAGGGCGATGACCTCATCGGCGAAGTGCGCGACTACGGCCACGGCTTCGACGCCCGCCAGGCGGTGTTGCCCGGCACCCTGTTCAACAGCGGCAAGGCCCAGGGCATGGGCGTGGGCCTGGCCCTGTCCCACGCCACCATCGAACGCCTGGACGGCGAACTGTGGATGCGGCCGGCCAACGGTGCCGGCACCCGCGTCGGCTTCCGCCTGCCTTTGACGCCTCCGGAGACTTCCGCATGACCTTCCCCGCCCTGCCCGCCGCCAGCCATGGCCTGCTGGTCGACGACGACGAACTCTACCTGCGCACCCTGCAGCGCAGCCTGGCCCGCAAGGGCCTGGAAACGGTCACCGCCAGCGATACCGCCTCGGCGTTGATGCTCGCCCGACAGAACCCGCCGGCGTATGCGCTGATCGACCTGAAGCTCGGCGCCGAGTCGGGCTTGTCGCTGATCCAGCCGCTGCGCGCGTTGCGCGAGGACATGCGGATCCTGCTGGTCACCGGCTACGCCAGCATCGCCACCGCAGTGGAGGCGATCAAGCTCGGCGCGGACGATTACCTGCCCAAGCCGGCTACGGTCCCGATGATCCTGCGTGCGCTGGGCGAAGAAGACGATGGCCCGGCCGACGACGGCGACATGGAGCCACCGGATGCGATGACCCCGATCAGCCGCCTGCAGTGGGAACACATCCAGCAGGCGATGCATGAGACCGGCGGCAATGTATCGGCCGCCGCGCGCCTGCTCGGCATGCATCGGCGGTCGCTGCAGCGCAAGCTGGCCAAGCGACCGAGTCCGGAGCGGCCGTAAAGCCCCCTATCGCGCGAGCCTCGCGGAACAAGGCAGCCACGCCTGGCGTGGCGCTACCGCGTGGGAATCAGCCCTGCGTGTGCGGGGCGTGCTGCGGGTTCTGCTGGCGTAGCTGTTCGTCATTGCTGCGTTCGCGCGCAACCGACTGCGCATCGGCGGCCTGCACCCGCTGGAACGAGGCGTCCACCGGCGTCTGCACCGCGTCGGCGGTCGCCGTGTGCGCCCGCAGGTGGGCCGGATTGTCCAACGCGCCCTGCACCACGAACACGTACTCGCCCGGCTTGGCTTCAGTGCCCTGCTGGCTGAGCACCACGTGATCGACCCGGCTCAGGCCGTTTTCCTTGGCCAGCGGCAACAGGCTGGCGGTGAGGCGCTCGCTGGTGTCATCGAAACTGCGCCCATGTTGGGCGTCGATGGCGGCCACGCCGTCGCGGATCTGCTGGTACATCGCGTGGTCGGGGTGCCCGGCCTGGTCGGGCGTGGGGCGAGGTGCGGGGGTGTCCTGGTGCATTGCGACTCCTGTCTGATGGTGGGCCGGCACCGACCCGTGGCCGACACCGGCGAGAGACTCAGGCCTTCAGCCGACCCAGCACTTCCAGCGTCACCGGATCGGTGATCGCATGCGCCTGGCCCTGCAGCGCCGGCAACAGCTGGCTGGCCAGCTGCTTGCCCAGCTCCACCCCAAACTGGTCGAAGGCGTTGATGTTCCAGATCAGCGACTGCACGAACACGGCATGCTCGTACATGGCGATGAGCGCGCCCAGCGACTGCGGGGTGAGCGCGTCGAGCAGGATCAGCGTGCTCGGCCGGCCACCGGGATACTCGCGGTGCGGATCGTCGCTGCCCTGGCCGTTGGCCAGCGCTTCGGTCTGCGCCAGCAGGTTGGCCAGCAGTGCCTGGTGGTTGACCACATAGGGGTCATCGTTGTGCACGCAGCCGATGAAATCGGCCGGGATCACGCTGGTGCCCTGGTGCAGCGCCTGGAAGAAGCTGTGCTGCACGTCGGTGCCCGCCCCGCCCCACCACACCGGCACGGTGTCGCTGGCGACCGGGCTGCCATCGAGCTGCACGCGCTTGCCCAGGCTCTCCATCACCAGCTGTTGGAGGTAGGCCGGCAGCAGCGCCAGGCGCTGGTCGTAGGTCATCACCGCATGGGTGGCATGGCCGAGCAGGTTGCGGTTCCAGATGTCGGTCAGCGCATGCAGCACCGGCAGGTTCTGCGCCAGCGGCGCGGTCAGCGCGTGGTCGTCCATCTGCGCGGCACCGGCCAGCAGCTGTTCGAAGCGCTCGAAGCCGATCGCCAGCGCGATCGGGAACCCGACCGCCGACCACAGCGAATAACGCCCGCCCACCCAGTCCCACATCGGCAGCACGCGGCCGGCGGAAATCGAGAAAGCCTTCGCGGCACGCTCCGGGTTGGCGCTCACCGCGTACAGGCGCTCGCTGCCCCCCAGCCAATCGTGCAGGATCTGCCCGTTGAGCAGGGTTTCCTGGGTGCCGAAGGTTTTGGAGATCAGGATGCCGGCGGTGGTCGCCGGATCCAGCGTGGCCAACGTGCGCTGCATGGCCGCGCCGTCGACGTTGGACACGAAGTGCACGCGGAAGCGCGCGCCGGTGACCGGCCGCAGCGCATCGGCGACCAGGCGCGGACCCAGGTCCGAACCGCCGATGCCGACGCTGACGACGTCGGTGACGTTGGTGTTTTCCAGCGCGGCGATCAGCTCGCCCATCTGCGCGCGTACCTGGGCGGCCGTGGCG
>NZ_JBFULB010000276.1:0-5200 GCF_056400545.1 Stenotrophomonas sp. P5_A8
GACAGGTTCAGGCAATGGCGTGGTTGCCGGCCAGCGGCCGGCACTACCGGGAGGGGCGGATGAACGAACGCCCGTTTCTGCTGCGCCGCACAATGCGCCAGCGCAGCCCCAGGTCTAATATCAAACAATCGTTTGATTGARCTCTGCCCGCCCCATGGCCAAGCCCGCTCATTTCTCCACCAAGGACCGCATTCTCGGCGCGGCCGAGGAGCTGTTCGCCCAGCATGGCTTTGCCGGCACCTCCCTGCGCCAGGTCACCAGCCAGGCCGACGTGAACATCGCGGCGGTCAACTACCACTTCGGGTCCAAGGAAAACCTGGTCAACGAGGTGTTCCGTCGTCGCATGGACGAGATGACCGCCGCCCGCCTGGCCCAGCTGGACAGCGCCCGCCGCGAGCATCCCGGCCAGCTGCGCCCGGTGCTGGCCGCGTTCGTCGAACCGGCGCTGGCGATGGCCCAGGACCGCCAGACCGGCGGCGCCTTCGTGCGGGTCATCGCCCGCGCCTATGCCGAGAAGAACGACAACCTGCGCAAGTTCCTCTCCGACCACTACGGCCATGTACTGCGCGATTTCGGCAAGGCCATCGCGGCCTGCGTGCCGGAGCTGAGCAAGGAAGAGCTGTACTGGCGGTTGGACTTCCTGGCCGGGTCGCTGACCTATGCGATGGCCGATTTCGGCCTGATCAAGCGACCCGCCGGTGTCACCGAAGCGGCGCATCGTGCCCATGCCGCCCGCGAACTGATCCATTTCGCCGAAGCCGGTTTCCGCGCCAGCGCGGTCATCGACGCTCCGACGACCTCCCTCTCCACCCCGTAGAGCCGGGCGTTGCCCGGCTTCCAGACAACCAAAGGCTTATCGACATGTCCAATTCCCTGCCAGTCCGCCGCGCCGCCGTACTGGGTGCCGGTGTCATGGGTGCCCAGATCGCGGCCCACCTGACCAATGCCGGCGTCGACACCGTGCTGTTCGATCTTCCCGCCAAGGAAGGTCCGGCCGATGGCATCGTGCTCAAGGCAATCGCCAACCTGGGCAAGCTCAGCCCTGCCCCGCTCGCGAGCAAGTCCTACGCCGAGGCGATCACCCCGGCCAACTACGAGACGGGCCTGGAGCAGTTGAAGGACTGCGACCTGATCATCGAAGCCATCGCCGAACGGATGGACTGGAAGCAGGACCTGTACAAGAAGATCGCCCCGTTCGTGGCTGATCACGCCGTGCTGGCCTCCAACACCTCCGGCCTGGGCATCAACAAGCTCGCCGACGTGCTGCCCGAGCAGCTGCGCCACCGCTTCTGCGGCGTGCACTTCTTCAATCCGCCGCGCTATATGCACCTGGCCGAGCTGATCCCGGCAACCACCACCGATGCGTCGGTGCTGGAAGGGCTGGAAGCCTTCCTGGTCACCACCCTGGGCAAGGGCGTGGTGTACGCCAAGGACACCCCGAACTTCATCGGCAACCGCATCGGCGTGTTCTCGATCCTGTCCACCATCCACCACACGCAGGCATTCGGCCTGGGCTTCGACGAAGTCGACGGCCTGACCGGCCCGCTGGTGGGCCGCCCGAAGTCGGCCACCTACCGCACCTCCGATGTGGTCGGGCTGGACACCATGGCGCACGTGATCAAGACCATGGGCGACACCCTGCCCAACGATCCGTGGCATGAGTTCTTCAAATCGCCCAAGTGGCTGGACGCGCTGATCGCCAAGGGCGCGCTCGGCCAGAAGACCGGTGCCGGCATCTTCCGCAAGGTCGGCAAGGACATCGTCGTCCTTGATCTGGAAAAGCAGGACTACCGCGCCGCCGACCGCACCGCCGCGCCGGAAGTGGTCGAGATCCTGAAGATCAAGAACCCGGCCGAGAAGTTCGCCAAGCTGCGCGAGAGCCAGCACCCGCAGGCGCAGTTCCTGTGGGCGACCTTCCGCGACCTGTTCCACTACAGCGCCTACCACCTGGCCGACATCGCCGAAACCGCGCGCGACGTCGACCTGGCCATCCGCTGGGGCTACGGCTGGTCGCTGGGCCCGTTCGAAACCTGGCAGGCCGCCGGCTGGAAGCAGGTCGCGCAGTGGATCGCCGATGACATCGTCGCCGGCAAGAGCATGAGCAACGCGCCGTTGCCGGACTGGGTGTTCGATGGCCGCGACGGCGTGCATGCCGCCGAAGGCAGCTACAGCCCGTCGCGCAACGCCAAGCTGCCACGCTCGGCCCTGCCGGTGTACCAGCGCCAGCGCTTCCCCGATCCGCTGCTGGGTGAAACCTTCAGCCCGGGTGAGACCGTGTTCGAGAACGACGGCGTGCGCATGTGGCACGACGGCGACGGCATCGCCGTGGTCAGCTTCAAGACCAAGATGAACACCGTCTCCGACCACGTGCTCAATGGCCTGCAGGGAGCGATCAAGCGCGCCGAGCAGGACTTCAAGGGCCTGGTGATCTGGCAGCAGAAGGAACCCTTCTCCGCCGGTGCCGACCTGGCCGGTGCGCTGGGCCTGCTGCAGGCCGGCAAGGTCGAGCAGTTCGAAGAAATGGTGCACAACTTCCAGCGCACCAGCCAGGCGATCAAGTATTCGCTGGTGCCGGTGGTGACCGCCGTGCRCGGCCTGGCCCTCGGCGGTGGTTGCGAATTCCAGATGCACAGCGCCAAGAGCGTGGCCGCGCTGGAAAGCTACATCGGCCTGGTCGAAGCCGGCGTCGGCCTGCTGCCCGCCGGTGGTGGCCTGAAGGAACTGGCCGTGCGTGCCTCGCAGGCCGCCGGTCCGGGCGGTGACGTGTTCGCCGAACTGAAGAAAACCTTCGAAACCGTGGCCATGGCCAAGGTCTCCAACTCGGCGGTCAACGCCAAGGAACTGGGCCTGATGCGCGCGACCGACAAGGTCGTGTTCAACAGCTTCGAAGCGCTCCATATCGCCAAGGCCGAAGTGCTGGCGCTGGCCGAAGGTGGCTACCGTCCGCCGATGCCGGCCCGCCGCATCCAGGTTGCCGGCGACGTCGGCATCGCCACCTTCAAGATGATGCTGGTCAACATGCTAGAAGGTCGTTTCATCAGCCCGTACGACTACGAGATCGCCGTGCGCATCGCCACCGTGCTGTGCGGTGGCGAAGTGGATCGCGGCACGCTGGTGGACGAGGAATGGCTGCTGACCCTGGAGCGCAAGCACTTCGTCGAACTGGCCCAGCAGGAAAAGACCCAGGCCCGCATCGCGCACATGCTCAAGACCGGCAAGCCGCTGCGTAACTGATGGCGTCACGGGCGCGACGGACGCCGTCCGCGCCCGCCTGGTGCCGGCCCCTGGCCGGCACGCCTGTCCCCCTATTTGAAGAGATCACTGCAATGACCAAGCAAATCCAGGACGCCTACATCGTCGCCGCTACCCGCACCCCGGTCGGCAAGGCGCCCAAGGGCATGTTCCGCAATACCCGTCCCGATGACATGCTCGCCCACGTGCTCCGTTCCGTGGTCGCGCAGGCGCCGGGCGTGGACGTCAACCGCATCGATGACGCGATCATCGGCTGTGCGATGCCCGAGGCCGAGCAGGGCATGAACGTGGCACGCATCGGCGTGCTGCTGGCCGGGCTGCCGGACACCATCGCCGCGCAGACCGTCAACCGCTTCTGCTCGTCCGGCCTGCAGGCCGTGGCGATGGCCGCCGACCAGATCCGCCTGGGCAATTCGGACCTGATGCTGGCCGGTGGCACCGAGTCGATGTCGATGGTGCCGATGATGGGCAACAAGATCGCGATGGCCCCGAGCGTATTCGACAACGACCACGTCGCCATCGCCTACGGCATGGGCATCACCGCCGAGAAGGTGGCCGAGGAATGGAAGGTCTCGCGTGAGGAGCAGGACGCCTTCGCCCTCGCCTCGCACCAGAAGGCCATCGCCGCGATCCAGAACGGCGACTTCAAGGACGAGATCAGCCCTTACGACGTGCGCACCCGCCAGCCCGACCTGGCCGACGGCCGCCGCATCATCACCCGTGACAGGATCGTCGACACCGACGAAGGCCCGCGCCTGGATTCGTCCGCCGAAGGCCTGGCCAAGCTGCGCCCGGTGTTCCGCAACGGCCAGTCCGGCGGCACCGTCACCGCGGGCAACTCCTCGCAGATGAGCGACGGCGCCGGCGCCGTGCTGCTGGCCTCGGAGCAGGCGATCAAGGACTACGGTCTGACGCCGCTGGCCCGCTTCGTCAGCTTCTCGGTGGCTGGCGTGCGCCCGGAAGTGATGGGCATCGGCCCGATCGCCGCGATTCCCAAGGCCCTCAAGCAGGCCGGCCTGAGCCAGGACCAGCTGGACTGGATCGAGCTCAACGAAGCCTTCGCCGCGCAGTCGCTGGCGGTCATCCGCGATTGCGGCCTGGACCCGTCCAAGGTCAATCCGCTGGGCGGCGCCATCGCCCTGGGCCACCCGCTGGGCGCGACCGGCGCGATCCGTACCGCCACCCTGCTGCACGGCCTGCGCCGTCGCCAGCAGAAGTACGGCATGGTGACCATGTGCATCGGCACCGGCATGGGTGCGGCCGGTATCTTCGAGTCGCTGTGATGCATCCGTCGGTGCCGGCCTAGCGCCGGCACCCGTCGCCGGAGCAGGCATCGACCGGTGGTCGATGCGCTGAACGCAGAAGGGCAGCCGCGAGGCTGCCCTTCTTTATGTTTACCGTGACCGTAAATCCGTGCGTAGTGCCGAGCCATGCTCGGCAACATCACCACGCCCGTTTCAACGGTCAACCAGGTATCGCCCGGCGCGACGTTCAGCCGGGCATGGCCCGGCGCTACCGGTCAGCTGTCGGCGAGCGCCTTCTTCAGCATCTCGCGCGCCGGTCCGGCCAGCTTCTCGTTGTTCAACGCAAAGCGGATGGTCGCTTCGACCAGACCCAGGTGGGTACCACAGTCGAAACGGGTGCCTTCGAAGCGGAAGGCGTCCACGCGCTCGCTCTTGAGCAGCTCGGCGATGGCGTCGGTCAGCTGGATCTCACCACCTGCACCGGTGCCGGTGGCTTCAAGCAGCTCGAAGATCTTCGGGCTCAGTACGTAGCGGCCGACCACGGCCAGGTCGCTCGGCGCGTCCTCGGGCTTGGGCTTCTCGACAATCGCACTGATCCGACCCTGGCGGCCATCGAAGGTGTCGGTGGCGACGATGCCGTAGCTGCCGGTCTTGTCGCGCGGGACGTCCTCGACGGCGATGATGCTCGCGCCGGTGGCCTGGTT
>NZ_JBFULB010000277.1:0-5177 GCF_056400545.1 Stenotrophomonas sp. P5_A8
GCATGCGCCCGTGGCAGGAACTGGCGCGCGACTGCCTGGCCGAAAGCCGCAGCGTGGCCGGCGCGCAGGCCGCGCTGCAGGTGCCGGCCGCAGCGCTGGAACAGATCCTGCGCGACCTGCGCACCGCCATGGACGGGTTGCCCCCGCGTGGCACCCAGTGGCGCGCACTGACCGTGCCGCAGGTGCGCGACGGCTTCGATGCGGCGATGAGCGCGCTGGTGAACCTGCGCGATGCACTGGTCGGCGTACGCGAGGCCTCGCCCGGACTGGATGCCTGCCACGCCCGGGCGCTGGAAGCGGTGTCGCGGCTGTCGCGCTGGCTGGGCGACGACGCGCCGATGCTGGATTTCGATACCGACCCCGAGCACGCGCCGGCGCCGGCGGAAGTGTTGTGGTACGAACTGACCCCGCGTGGTTTCCGTTGCCAGCGTACGCCGATGGATGTGTCCGGTCCGTTGCGCGAGCATCGCCAACGCTCGATGGCGGCGTGGATATTCACCTCGGCCACGCTGACCGTGGACGGCGGCTTCGAGCATATTTCCCAGCGGCTGGGCCTGGACGATCCGGTCACGCTGCTGCAGCCCAGCCCGTTCGACTGGGCCACCCAGGCGCTGTGCTACCTGCCCACCGATCTGCCCGATCCGGCCGCGCGCGGCTTCGGCACCGCGCTGATCCGCGCGCTCACGCCGGTGCTGGACGCTTCGCACGGACGCGCCTTCCTGTTGTTCGCCTCGCACCGCGCGTTGCGCGAGGCGGCCGAGGCATTGCGCGATGCGCCCTGGCCGTTGTTCGTGCAGGGCGAGGCGCCGCGCGCGACGCTGCTGCAGCGGTTCCGCGAATCGGGCAACGGCGTGCTGCTGGGCTCGGCCAGTTTCCGCGAAGGCGTGGACGTGGTCGGCGACGCGCTCAGCGTGGTGGTAATCGACAAGCTGCCGTTCGCCGCGCCGGACGATCCGGTCTTCGAGGCCCGGCTGGACGCGATCCGCCGCGATGGCGGCAACCCGTTCCGCGACGAACAGCTGCCGCAGGCGGTGATCGCGCTCAAGCAGGGCGTGGGCCGGCTGATCCGCAGCGAGACTGACCGGGGCGTGCTGGTGCTGTGCGACCCGCGCCTGCTCAGCCGCGGCTACGGCCGGATCTTCCTGGATTCGCTGCCGCCGTTCCGGCGCACCCGTTCTCTGGACGATGTGCGCGGCTTCTTTGCGCCACAATGGCTGCCTGCCGACCTGCCGTCGCCGCCGGTTTCTGYGGCGCCCCCGTCCGTTGCCCCCGTGCTGCCCGCTGCACCTGATGAATTCCCCACTTCCCTGTTCTGACCGCCATGAAACTGCTCGCCTTTGAAACCGCCACCGAAGCCTGCTCCGTTGCCCTGTATGTGGATGGGCAGGTGCTGGAGCGGTTCGAGATCGCCCCGCGCCGGCATGCCGAACTGAGCCTGCCGTGGGCCGAAGCGCTGCTGGCCGAGGCCGGGGTGGCGCGTTCGCAGCTGGATGCGATCGCGCTGGGGCGTGGACCGGGCGCGTTCACCGGCGTGCGCCTGGCAATCGCCATTGCCCAGGGCATTGCGCTGGCGCTGGACCGCCCGCTGGTTCCGGTCTCCACGCTGCAGGTGCTGGCACTGCGCGCGCCGGCCGATGCCGACCACGTGCTGAGCAGCATCGATGCGCGCATGGGTGAGGTGTACGTGGCCCGGCAGGTACGGGTGGACGGCCAGTGGCAGTTGCAGGGCGAAGAGACGGTGTGCGCGCCGGAGGCGGTGGTATTGCCCGATGGCACGCGCTGGTTCGGCGTGGGCACCGGCTTCGGTGCGGCCGAGGATGTGTTGGCCCGCCGCCTGGGCGATCAGCTCGACGGCGTGGATGCCCAGGCGCTGCCGCGAGCGTCGGATGTGCTGGCGCTGGCGGTGCCGGCGTTCGCGCGCGGGGAGGGCATGGCCCCCGAACGGGTTGAGCCGGCGTACCTGCGCGACAACGTCGCCTTGACCCTGGTCGAGCAGCAGGCGGCGCGGGCGGCGAAGCAGGCGTCCTAGGAAGGCGCCAGCCACGCATGGCGTGGCTCTACCGGGGCGATCATCCAAGGGGCGAGGGCCGGCAAACGGGCGGTAGCGCCACGCCATGCGTGGCTGTACGGTCCGGCGATGCTGACGATCAGCGGTCGTCGCGCAGCGTGCCGCCGGGCAGGAACGCCCAGGTGCGGGTGACCTGCAGGATCTCCACGCCGTCCTCGGTCTTGGGCAGGGGCGGGAACGGCTGGGCCAGGCGAATCACCCGCAGGGCCGCTTCATCCAGCAGCGGGGTGCCGCTGCTGCGCAGGATGCGGGCGCTTTCCACGCTGCCATCGCGGCGCACCCCGACGGTAATCACTACCTGCCCACCCAGCCGACGCTGACGCGCCTCATCGGGGTAGTTCAGGTTGCCCACGCGCTCGGCGCGGTCGACCCAGGCACGCAGGTAATTGGCGTAGGCGTATTCCCGGGTGCTGGCCGAGACGAACTTGCGGTTCGGGCGCTTGGCGTACTGCGCCGAGCGCAGGTGCACCTCGGCGGCCAGGCGGGCCATCTCGGCGTCGCGCTGCTCGCGTGCGTTCAGCGGTGCCTCCGGCTGCGGATGCTCGGGCAGCGGTTGCGGCTGGGCGCTGGCGACCTGCTCGGTGCTATTGCGGCTGGACACCACCCGGGTCTGCGGCGGCGGTGGGCTGGCCGCGTCCTGGCGCTGCTGCGGCACCGGCGACAGCCCGGCCTGCGGCTGCGGCACGATCCCGGCCTGGTTGTCGCGCGGTCGCAACGCCTTGTCGTGGTCGCCGCCGCCCTGCTGGTTGGCCTGGGCCAGGAAGTCGGCCTGCCTGGGCGTGAGCGGGGTCTGGGTCTGGCTGAAGATCACATCCAGGGTCGGCACCAGCGCGGCCTTGTCGCTGACCGCAAAGCCCACGCCCAGGATCAGCAGCGCATGCACCAGCAGCGACAGCGCCAGGGTCGCGCCCAGGCGCTGCGATTCGCGTGCCTGCAACGGCACCAGCGGCGCGACCGTCGCGGTCATCGCGGCAGACCGGCCTCGATCGCATCGAACAGCGTCCCGGCGATGTTCAGCCCGAACTGGGCGTCCAGCTCGCGCACGCAGGTCGGGCTGGTGACGTTCACTTCGGTCAGGTAATCGCCGATCACGTCCAAGCCGACGAAGCGCATCCCGCGGCGCTTCATCTCCGGGCCGACCTGGGCGGCGATCCAGCGGTCGCGCTCGCTCAGCGGGCGGCCTTCGCCGCGGCCGCCGGCGGCCAGGTTGCCGCGGAACTCGTCGCCCTGCGGGATCCGGGCCAGACAGTAGTCCACCGGCTCGCCATCCACCAGCAGGATGCGCTTGTCGCCGGCGGTGATGTCCGGGATGAACTTCTGCGCCAGGGCCAGCGTGCGCTCGCCGTCGGTCAGGGTTTCCAGGATCACGTTGAGGTTGGGATCGCCGGTGCCGCTGCGGAAGATCGAGCGCCCGCCCATGCCGTCCAGCGGCTTGAGCACGGCCTGGCCGTGTTCCAGCACGAACGCCTTCAGGTCGGCGTTGCGGCGGCTGACCAGGGTCGGCGGGCAGCACTGCGGAAACAGCAGCGCAGCCAGCTTTTCGTTGAAATCGCGCAGCCCCTGCGGATCGTTGACCACCAGCGCGCCGGCCTGCTGGGCCACGCTCAATACATGGGTGTCGTAGATGAATTCGGCATCCACCGGCGGGTCCTTGCGCATCAGCACGACCTGGCCGGGGCCGAACACGGTCTGGCTGAATTCGCCCAGGCTGAACCAGTCGGCCTTGTCCTCGCGCACCTGCAGCGGGGCGGTGCGGGCCACCGCCTGGCCGTCGCGCAGGGCCAGCCCACCGGGGCTGACGTAGTGCAGGGCGTGGCCGCGGCGCTGGGCTTCCAGCAGCATCGCGAAGGTGGTGTCCTTGGCAATCTTGATATGGGCGATGGGGTCCATCACCACGATGACGTTCAACGGCATGGTCGCAACCTGGCGGGCAGGGCGATGATGGTAGCCGCAACCGCGCCCGCCTGCCTGCCCCGGACCGGTGCAACGCAGTGTCCGGCGGCCGGCCCGGTTTGCGCAAAACCGGCGCCGGCCGTCACCGCCGACCCGCCTGCGGCTTGGCTGAAGTGGCCGCGCTTGAAGCCTGCGCCGGAAGTGCGATATAGATACGCTTTCGCAGCGGCGCCGGACCAAAGCAGAAGCGTCGCGCGCTCGGGGAAAGGTAATGACTGAAAACATGGCTGCGGGTGGGGAACTCGCAGGGCTCAGGGTCATGGTCATCGATGATTCGAAGACCATTCGCAGGACCGCCGAAACACTGCTCAAGCGCGAAGGCTGCGAGGTGGTGACCGCGACCGATGGTTTCGAGGCGTTGGCCAAGATCGCCGACCAACAGCCGCAGATCATCTTCGTGGACATCATGATGCCGCGTCTTGACGGGTATCAGACCTGTGCGCTGATCAAGGGAAATCAGCTGTTCAAGTCGACCCCGGTGATCATGCTGTCCTCCAAGGACGGCCTGTTCGACAAGGCGCGCGGCCGCATCGTCGGCTCGGAGCAGTACCTGACCAAGCCTTTCACGCGTGAAGAACTGCTGGGTGCCATCCGCACATACGTCAACGCCTGACCAGGGGGGAAAGGCACAATGGCTCGAATCGTTCTGATCGAGGATTCACCGACCGACCGTGCGGTGTTCACGCAGTGGTTGACCAAGGCCGGGCATGAGGTTCTCGAAGCGGACAACGCCGAGGACGGGCTGGTGCTCGTCCGCGAGCAATCGCCGCAGCTGGTCCTGATGGACGTGGTGCTGCCGGGCATGAGTGGCTTCCAGGCGACCCGCGCGATGGCGCGCGACGCGGCGACAAAGCACATCCCGGTGGTCATCGTCAGCACCAAGGCGATGGAAACCGACAAGGCGTGGGGGCTGCGCCAGGGGGCCGCCGACTACATCGTCAAACCACCGCGCGAGGAGGACCTGATCGCGCGGATCAACGAGTTGGTGGTCTGATGCGTTCTCCTTTCGACATCCTCGAAGTCTACGAACGGCGCAGCCTGGCCCACGCCGTGCAGCTGCCCGAACGGCAGTTCGCGCAGGACCTGTGGCGTGGCGTCGGCTACCGGGTGGGCAAGCGGCTTCTGGTCTCGGATTTCCGCGAAGTGGTGGAAATCG
>NZ_JBFULB010000278.1:0-5141 GCF_056400545.1 Stenotrophomonas sp. P5_A8
CTCCAGGCCCAGTCCGTGCGCATGAGCACCATCGCCTCCAACCTGTCCAACGCCGACACCGTCTCCGGTTCGGCGCAGACGGTGTACAAGCCGCTCGAACCGATCTTCCAGTCCGTCACCAGCCGCACCGACCCGAACATCACCACCGTCCAGGTCAAGGAAATCAGCCAGAGCGACGCCGCGCCGATCAAGCGCTACGAGCCCGGCCACCCGCTGGCCGACGGCGACGGCTACATCTACCAGCCCGACGTCGACCCGGTGGCGCAGATGGTCAACCTCATCTCCACCTCGCGCAATTACCAGGCCGGCGTGGAAATGCTGACCACCGCCAAGGAACTGGCGCTGGCCACCCTGACCATGGGTCGCTGACCCTTTTCTTTACAGGACATACCGTCATGAGCAGCACCAGCGGCGTCGGCCAGAACGGCAGCGATATCTACAGCGCGCTCGGCCTCAACGCGCCCAACAGCGACACCAGCAAGAAGAAAAGCACCCTGGACCAGGCCGATTTCCTGCGCCTGATGACCGAACAGCTGCAGCACCAGGATCCGCTCAAGCCCATGGACAACACCCAGATGGTGGCGCAGATGGCGCAGCTGTCCCAGGTGCAGGGCATCACCGACCTCAACACCACGGTGAAGGGCTTCCAGGACCAGATGTCCAGCGACCAGATCCTGCGCGGTGCTGCGCTGGTCGGCCATGACGTGCTGGTGCCCTCGACCAAGTGGCAGCTGGAGGCCGAAGGCAACACCAACGGCATGGTCGCTGCCTCCGGCGCGGGCTTTGTCAACGTGGAAATCACCGATGCCAACGGCGTCAAGGTCAACACGTTGAGCGTGGAAGCCAAGGCCGCCGGCGAAGTGACCTTCGACTGGGATGGCAAGGATGCCAACGGCAATCGGCTGCCGCCGGGCAGCTACTCGATCGCCGCCACCTTCACCGACAGCGCCGGCGCCAAGAACAAGGTCAACACCTACGTCGAGGCCCCGGTGGAGAGCGTCACCGTCGGCTCGGACGGCCTGTACCTCAACCTCAAAGGCCTGGGCACGGCCCCGATCGACTACGTGCTCCGCATCAGCTGAGCCGCCCTACCCCGCATACCAGGAGCAATCCCATGGGCTTCAACATTTCGTTGTCCGGCATCAACGCAGCCAATGCCGACCTGAACGTCACCGCGAACAACATCGCCAACGTCAACACCACCGGGTTCAAGGAATCGCGCGCCGAGTTCGCCGACCTGTTCTCGGCCACCAGCTATGGCCTGTCCAAGAACGCGGTCGGTTCGGGCGTGCGCCTGACCAACGTGGCCCAGCAGTTCTCGCAGGGCAACAACGAACAGACCGGGCGCAGCCTGGACATGGCCATTTCCGGTGAGGGCTTCTTCACCATGTCCATGAACGGGGCCCGCGTGTATTCGCGCGCCGGCAACTTCCAGACCGACCAGGCCGGCTACGTCACCAACCCGCAGGGCGCGCGCCTGCAGGTGTTCGCCCCCAACGCCGACGGCACCAGCTTCGATGCCGGCCGCCTGGTCGACCTGCAGCTGCTCACCACCGACAGCCCGCCCAGGCAGACCAGCAAGGTCAACGTCAGTTTCACCCTGCCGGCCGACGCCAAGGTGCCCACGGTGGGCGTGTTCGACCCGACCGATTCCAACAGCTACAGCCAGTCCACCGGCGGTATCACCGTGTACGACTCGCTGGGCGTCAGCCACACGCAGACTTCGTACTTCGTCAAGACCGCCGACCCGAACCAATGGCAGGTCTACAACTACGTCGATGGCCAGGCCGCCGGCGCGCCGACCACGCTGACCTTCAACAACGCCGGCGCGTTGACCGCCCCGGCCAACGGCCAGATCACGCTGGCCCCGTTCACGCCGAGCACCGGCGCCGGCCAGCTGGCGCTGACCCTGGACATCAGCGGGTCCACCCAGTACGGCGAGAAGTTCGCCCTGCGCAACACCCAGCAGGACGGCTACGCCGCCGGCAAGCTCAACGAAGTGACCGTGTCCGAGGAAGGCGTGGTTTACGCGCGCTACTCCAACGGCGATGACAAACCGCTGGGCCAGGTCGCGCTGACCACCTTCAACAATGCACAGGGCCTGGAAGCCAAGGGCAACAACCTGTGGGTGGAAACCTTCAGCTCGGGCACGCCGCGTACCGGTGCACCGGACAGCTCCAACCTGGGCAAGGTCCAGGCCGGTTCGCTGGAAGCCTCCACGGTCGACCTGACCGAGCAGCTGGTCAACATGATCACGGCCCAGCGCAACTTCCAGGCCAATTCGCAGATGGTCTCGACCATGGACCAGATCACCCAGACCATCATCAACATCCGTTGATGAGCCACTGACCGCATCACGGGATTACAACGATGGACAAGGCGCTCTACGTAGCGATGACCGGTGCACGTGCTTCGCTGCAGGCACAGGGCACGCTCTCGCACAACCTGGCCAACACCGATACCCCTGGTTTCAAGGAAGCCCTGGCCAATACCGAGGCGTTCCCGATCAAGGGCACCGGCTATGCCTCGCGCGTGGACGCCCTGCACGTCGACGCCGGCTTCAACCGGCGCATGGGCGCGCAGCAGATCACCGGCAACCCGCTGGACCTGTCGCTGCAGTCGGGCAACTGGCTGGCGGTGCAGGCCCCGGCGGGCGGCGGTGAGGCCTATACCCGTGGTGCGGCACTCTCGATCACCCCCAATGGCCAGCTGGTGACCGCCGGTGGCCATCCGGTGCTGGACGAGAACGGTGCGCCGATCGCCATTCCGCCGCACCAGGCCATGGACATCGGCAACGACGGCACGATCTCGATCATCCCGCTGGGCGAAGGCCCGCAGACCATGGCCAACATCGGCCGTATCCGCGTGGTCGCCGCGGCCGATGAACGGCTGGAGCGCGGCCTGGACGGGTTGATGCGCAACACCGACCCGCAGCAGCCCTTCGTGCAGGCCCAGGGCAAGTCGCTGGAAAGCGGCCAGCTGGAAGGCAGCAACGTGGACGCGGCCGGCGCGCTGGTGCAGATGATCCAGCTGCAGCGCCAGTACGAAATGCAGGTGAAGGTGATCAAGCACGGCGACGACAACGCCCGTAGCGCCAACAGCCTGCTGCGACTGGGCGGTTGAGCCGCGGCGATGCGCGATTGACGGGGCACCCACGGGGCCCCGACGGAATTCCGGCGCGGTTCTGGCACAGCCCATGCATCGCTCCCCGTGACGGCCGCCCCGGGTGGCCACCCGCAACAGACAAAGGAACATCGCCATGAACCAGGCATTGTGGATCGCCAAGACCGGACTGGATGCGCAGCAGACGCGCATGTCGGTGGTTTCCAACAACCTCGCCAACACCAACACCACCGGTTTCAAGCAGGACCGTGCCAGCTTCGAAGACCTGCTGTACCAGCAGGTGCGCCAGCCGGGCGGTTCTTCGTCCGCACAGACGCAGCTGCCCACGGGCCTGCAGCTGGGCACCGGCGTACGCGTGGTGGCCACCTCGAAGAACTTCGAGCAGGGCAGCCAGCAGCAGACCGGCCGCGCGCTGGATGTGATGGTCAACGGCCGCGGTTTCTTCGAAGTGCAGATGCCCGACGGTTCTTCGGCGTATACGCGTGATGGGTCGTTCCAGCGCAACCAGGATGGCGAGCTGGTGACCAACAGCGGCTACCCGGTGCAGCCGGGCATCCAGATCCCCGAAGGCGCGCAGTCGCTGACCATCGGGACCGACGGCACCATCAGCGTAAAGATGGCCGACGACGCGGCGTCGGTGGAAATCGGCGCGCTGACCCTGACCGACTTCGTCAATCCGGCCGGCCTGCAGGCCCGCGGTGAAAACCTGTTCCTGGAAACCACCGCCTCCGGCCCCGCGCAGAACGGCAACCCCGGCCTGAACGGCCTGGGCAGCGTGGTGCAGGGCGCGCTGGAAGGCAGCAACGTCAACGTCGTGGAAGAGCTGGTGTCGATGATCGAAACCCAGCGCGCCTACGAAATGAACGCCAAGGCGATCTCCACCACCGACGCGATGCTCGGCTACCTCAACCAGAACGTCTGATCGGTCGAACCGGGAACCCTGCCATGTCGTACCTGCGCCCTACCCTCCGCATGCTCTCGGCCAGTGCCGTTGTCGCCCTGCTCGGCGGCTGCGTCATCGCCGGCGATGTCCGCCCCTACCCGGCGATGGCGCCGGTCACCCCGATCATCGCGCCCACCGCGCAGGCCACGGCCGGTGCGATCTACGCCGCCGGCCCGGGCCTGCAGCTGTATTCGGACCGGCGCGCACGCGATGTCGGCGACCTGCTGACCATCACCCTGACCGAGAACACCACCGCGCAGACCACCGCCAACACCACCACCGCCAAGGAATCGGACCTGAGCATCGGCACCCCGACCGTGTTCGGCGCGCCGGTGACACTGGGCGGCAAGGACATCCTCAGCGCCAGCGCCAAGGGTTCGCGCGACTTCGCCGGCAAGGGCACCACCGCGCAGAGCAACCGCCTGCTCGGCAGCGTGACCGTCACCGTGGTGCAGCGCCTGCCCAACGGCAACCTGGTGGTCCAGGGCGCCAAAAACCTGCGCTTGAACCAGGGCGATGAGCTGGTGCAGGTGCAGGGCATCGTGCGCGCGGCGGACATCTCCCCGGACAACACCATTCCTTCCAGCCGCGTTGCCGATGCCCGCATCGTCTACGGCGGCCGCGGCCCGGTCGCCCAGTCCAATGCGATGGGCTGGCTGAGCCGTTTCTTCAACTCGGCGTTGACGCCGTTCTGAGCCTGACATGACCTTTTCCTTCTCCCTGTTCGGGCCGCGACGCAGTGCGTCGCTCTACGCGGTGCGTGCCGTGGTGGTGCTGCTGGCGGTGTTCGCGCTGGCGGCACCGGCGTCTGCCGAGCGCATCAAGGACCTGGCCCAGGTCGGCGGCGTGCGCACCAATGCGCTGGTCGGCTATGGCCTGGTGGTCGGCCTGGACGGCAGCGGTGACCGCACCAGCCAGGCGCCCTTCACCGTGCAGAGCTTGAAGAACCTGCTCGGCGAACTCGGCGTCAACGTACCGGCCAACGTCAATCCGCAGCTGAAGAACGTGGCCGCCGTGGCGATCCACGCCGAGCTGCCGCCGTTCGCCAAGCCGGGCCAGCCGATCGACATCACCG
>NZ_JBFULB010000279.1:0-5126 GCF_056400545.1 Stenotrophomonas sp. P5_A8
GCGCTGCGCTACTACTTCGCCGCCAAGTCCGGCGGCGGCGTTGAAGACCTCGACCTCAACCTGGGCGACTTCATCGCGCGCGTCAACGCCGACCTGGTCGGCAAGTTCGTCAACCTGGCCAGCCGCTGCGCCGGCTTCATCAGCAAGCGCTTCGATGGCCGCCTGGCCGACAGCCTGCCCGATGCCGCCCAGTACGACCGCTTCGTCGCCGCCCTCGCCCCGATCCGTGAGGCGTACGAGCGCAACGACCCGGCCGCCGCCGTGCGCCTGACCATGACCCTGGCCGACGAAGCCAACCGCTACATCGACGACCAGAAGCCGTGGGTGATCGCCAAGCAGGACGGCGCCGACGCGCAGCTGCAGGCGGTCTGCACCCAGGGCTTGAACCTGTTCCGCGTGCTGGTCACCGCACTGCGGCCGATCCTGCCGGCCACCGCCGCGCAGGCCGAAACCTTCCTCGCCGCACCGGTGCAGGACTGGACCGACATCGCCCGCCCGCTGACCGCACACACCATCGCGGTGTACGCACCGCTGTTCACCCGAATCGACCCGAAAATGATCGACGCCATGACCGACGCCTCCAAAGACACCCTCGCCGCCGCACCCCCCGTCGCCCCGGCGAAGCCTGCCAAGCCGGCGCCCGCACCGGCGGTAGCCGCCGCCCCGACCGACGGCACGGCCTATATCGGCATCGACGACTTCGCCAAGCTCGACCTGCGGATCGGCAAGGTGCTGGCCTGCGAGTTCGTCGAAGGCTCGGACAAGCTGCTGCGCTTCGAACTGGACGCCGGTGATCTCGGCAAGCGCCAGATCTTCTCCGGCATCCGCGCCAGCTACGGCGAGCCGGAAAAACTGGTCGGCCGCAGCGTGGTGTTCATCGCCAACCTGGCCCCGCGCAAGATGCGTTTCGGCCTGAGCGAGGGCATGATCCTCTCGGCCGGTTTCGACGGCGGCGACCTGGCCCTGCTCGATGCCGACAGCAGCGCCCAGCCCGGCATGCCGGTGCGCTGATCGCAACGAGGGGCGGCCTTGCCGCCCCGTCCTGCTGGCCTGCACGGAGGAAGCTGCGGTTTGGAACTGGCCCTGTTCGATTTCGACCACACGGTCACCACCTGCGACACGTACGGCCGTTTCCTGCGCCGCGTGGCGACGCCGGAGCAGCTCGCCCAGGCCTGGTGGAAAGTCGGGCCGTGGCTGCTGGCTTACCGGCTCAAGCTGATATCGGCCGCGCGCATCCGCGCCCGCGTCACCCGCCTGACCTTCAGCAACCGTCACAGCGATGACATCGCCACCCAGGCCGCCGGCTATGCGCGCGATGTGCTGCCTGACGTGGTGCGCCCGCAGATGCTGGAACAGATCCACTGGCACCTGCAGCAACGGCATACCGTGGTGATCGTGTCCGGCTCGCTGGATCTGTACCTGCGCCCGTGGTGCGAATCGCTTGGTCTGGGCCTGATCTGCAACCGTCTGGAAAGTCGCGATGGACGCCTCACCGGCCGCTACGCCGATGGCGACTGTGGCCCACGCAAGGTCGAACACATCCGCCAGCGCTACGACCTGTCACGCTTCCAGCGCATCCACGCCTACGGCGACAGCGCGGAAGACCGTCCGATGCTGGCCCTCGCCCACGATCGCTGGTATCGCGGCAAACCCTTGAAATGAAGACCCCGCGCAGCCGACGCCACGCATGATCACCCCAACGTCCCTGACCGAACGCCTCGACCGCCTGCTGCCGCAGACCCWATGCGGTCAATGCGGCTATGACGGTTGCCGTCCCTATGCCGAGGCCATGGCCCGCGGCGAGGCCGGCGTGGACCACTGCCYACCCGGCGGTGATGACGGCGCGCGGGCACTGGCGCGTGTACTGGGTGTACCTGCAGTGCCATTCGACCGCAGCCGGGGCGAATATACGCCCGCGCAGGTGGCGCTGATCATCGAGGCGGACTGCATCGGCTGCACCAAGTGCATCCAGGCCTGCCCGGTGGATGCCATCGTCGGCGGTGCCAAGTACATGCACACCGTCATCGCCGACCTGTGCACCGGTTGCGCGCTGTGCATTCCACCGTGCCCGGTGGATTGCATCGACCTGATCGCAGCGCGCTGATGCCGTGCAGCCGAGCGATATGCCCGGCTGCCATTCGGCCCGTTACGGCAGTGCCGCGGTGATCACGATCTCCACCTTCCAGCTCGGATCGGCCAGCTTGGCCTCCACCGTCGCGCGTGCCGGCGTCATGCCCGCCACCACCCACTCATCCCACGCGGCATTCATGCCGGCGAAATCGTTGATGTCGGCCAGGAACACTTCCGCACGCAACACGTGCTGCTTGTCGCTGGCCACCAGCGCCAGCAGCTTGTCGATCTCTTCCAGCACCTGCCGGGTCTGGCCGGTGATGTCCTGGCTGGTGTCTTCGGGAATCTGCCCGGACAGATAGGCGACCTTGTTGTGCACGGTCATTTCGGACATGCGCGGACCGACATCGAAACGTTCCAACATGGCGCTTTCTCCTCTGGATGAAGGGACATTGTCACCGATGCGGTGTGCGCCTGTCCGTGCCCGGTGTCCTTGCCGCCACGGCGTGCACAGCGCGCACCCTTGGCAAGCGTGCGCATCAGGCGCACGATGCGCCCGCACCCTGCACCGCCTCCTGCCTTGACTCTTTCATCGCCCCCCCACGGAGCACGCTACACCGATGACCGAAACGACCCCTGCTCCCGCCCCGGCACGCCTGGCCTGGCGCCGCGCCGCCACCGTCATCTTCAGCCTGGCGATCCTGGCCCTGGCGCTGCGCGGGCTGGCCAACGAGTTCGACGAACACGGCTACCGCGCCATCCGCGAAGCGTTCCGCCACCTCGGTGCCGGCCAGATCGCGCTGACCGTGGTGCTCGGCCTGGCCAGTTACGCCTGCCTGATCGGTTTCGATGCCATTGGCCTGCGTCGCAGCGGCAAGCAGTTGCACCCGGCGCGTGTGGGCATCACCGCCTTCCTGGCCCACACGCTCGGCCAGACGCTGGGGTTTGCCGCGCTCACCGGCGGCGCCGTGCGCCTGCGCGGCTATGGCGGGGCCGGGCTGAGCCTGGGCGAAATCGGCCAGGTGGTGCTGATGAGCACGCTTGGCTTCGTGTTCGGCGCGTGGCTGCTGCTGGCCTTGGCCTTCATCCTCGAACCGGGTGCGGCCGCGTTGGCGCTGCCGGTGTCGGTGCAGGCGGTGCGCGTGTTCGGCATTGTCGGCCTGCTCGGTTACCTCGGCACGCTGCTGCTGGTCGGTCGCGACGGACGTACCTTCCAGATCCGTGGCCACAGCCTGTGGCTGCCCGACCGCCGCACCATGCTTGGCGTAACCGCGCTGAGCGTAGTGGAACTGGTCCTGGCCAGCGCCGCGTTCTACGTGCTGCTGCCGATGGATACCCCCACCGGCCTGCCCGGCTTTGTCGGCCTGTACCTGGTGGCGGTGCTGGCCGGGTTGATCTCCAGCGTGCCGGCCGGGCTGGGCGTGTTCGAGTGGAGCCTGCTCAAGCTGCTGCCACAGGTGGCACCGGCGTCGGTGCTGGCCGCCGCGCTGATCTACCGCGTCACCTATTACGTGCTGCCGCTGCTGCTGGCCACGCTGCTGGCCCTGGGCCCGGCAATGCGCAAGCCGCTGCGGGTCGGCGCCGGGGCCACCCGCGCCGGCTGGACCGCGCTGCGTCCGTGGCTGCCGCAGATCATCGCGCTGGCGGTGTTCAGCGTCGGTGCCGCACTGGTCATCGACGGCACCCTGCCGACCCCGCGCCGGCACCTGGTCAACGCCTCGCTGCCGATCCTGGAAACCTCGCACCTGCTCGGCAGTCTTGGTGGCGTGGCCCTGCTGCTGATCGGGCAGGGACTGCAACGACGCAGCCACGCGGCCTGGATGCTCGCGCTGGGCATCTGCGTGATCGCGCCGCTGCCGATCTGGCTGCGCGGCGGCCAGGTGTTGATCGCGCTGTCGGCACTGTTGGTGGCGATGGCGCTGTGGGCCTCGCGCCGTGAGTTCTACCGCCAAGGGGCGCTGCTCGACGAAGCCTGGTCGTGGCCGTGGATCCGCAATCTCGGCCTGGTCCTGGTCGCGGTGATCTGGCTGCTGTTCTTCGTCTACAGCCACGTCGAATACCAGAACGAGCTGTGGTGGCAGTTCGCGCTGCAGGGCAACGCCCCGCGTGCGCTGCGGGCGCTGCTGGTGGTGGCCATCGCGCTGACCATCTTCGGCCTGGCCCGGCTGCTGCACAGCACGCGCAGCCCGCTGCCGGCCGCCGACGCCCCGACCCTGGACGCACTGGCCCCGATTCTGGCTGCCGCCGAAGACACCCAGGCGTGCCTGGTCCTCACCGCCGACAAGGCGGTGCTGCGCGATGCCGACCAGCGCGGCTTTGTGATGATGCAGCGCTACGGCGGCTCGCTGATCGCGATGGGCGACCCGGTCGGTCCGCCGGAGGTGGTGCGCGGACTGATCTGGCGCTTCCGCGAGGAAGCCGACCGGCTCGGATTGCGCCCGGTGTTCTACCAGGTCGGCGAAGCGCATTGGCAGACCTACCTCGACCTCGGCCTGACCCTGGTCAAGCTCGGCGAAGAGGCGATGGTGCCGTTGCAGGACTTCGGCCTGGAAGGACGCGAGCGTGCCGACCTGCGCCAGGCCTGGAACCGCGGCAAGCGCAGCGGCCTGAGCTTCCGCGTGGCCACCCCGGCCGAGGTGCCCGCCCTGCTGCCGGCGCTGGAAGCGATCTCACAGGAATGGCTGGATGACAAGGCCGGCGATGAAAAGGGCTTCTCGTTGGGCAGCTTCGATCCGGACTACCTGGTGCGCTTCCCGATGGCGCTGGTGGAAGCGGAGGGCCGCATCGTCGCCTTCGCCAACCTGTGGCAGGCGCCGGCCGGGCACGAGTTGTCGGTGGATCTGATGCGACATATCGACGATGYGCCCAAGGGCACCATGGATTTCCTGTTCATCGAGCTGTTCCTGTGGGGCCGCGCCAACGGCTTCCACCGGTTCTCGCTCGGCATGGCGCCACTGTCGGGACTGGCCCAGCATCGCCTGGCCGGGCGCTGGAACCGCTTTGCCAATATCGTGGCCCGGCATGGCGAGCGTTTCTACGGCTTCAGCGGTCTGCGC
>NZ_JBFULB010000280.1:0-5113 GCF_056400545.1 Stenotrophomonas sp. P5_A8
CCACCGAGGTTGCCTACCCACGTGCCCTTGAAGTCGCTGCCGCCGTCCAGGTAACCGGCCTTGGCCCACGCTTCGGTACGCACCGACGGCTTGCCACGCACGCCCACGGTGGCGCGGCCGGCGTTGGTGTGGTCCTTGTCGGTGGCGCTGTCGAAACCGTCCACGGACAGCTTGGCTTCCACGTTCTGGCGGATCCAGGCGATGTCGGCGGTGAAGTCGACGCGGTCGCTCATCGGCATGTGATAGCCGATGCCCAGCTCGGGCTGATTCAACTCCAGCTTGAGGCTGGCGTCATAACCGGCGTAGCTGCCGTTGTACTTCTTGGACACGTACGACCAGGCGCCGAATACATTGACCTGCGGGCCGATGTCGAACGAGCCGCGGATATAACCACCGTCGACCTTCGGATCGCCGAAGTAGTCGTCGTTGGTGTCCAGCTGGGTCCAGCCGGCTTCGACATAGGTGTAGCTCACGCGCTCGGCGGCGGAAGCGGAAAGCGGGGCGGCGGCCAGCAGGGCGGCGGCCAGGAGAATCTTGCGCATGCAGGTTCCTTGGGTGAAGTTGAGGTCCATTTCAGCCAGCCCTTCGTGGGCGGCAGGGCGGCGATCACTGCCGCGCGGCCGCATTTTAACCATATCTTCACAAAAAGCGAGCAGTCAGCTTGGCTTGCTACAATGGCGCGGCCGGTTCGCCGGTACACAAACGTCTTCAGGGCGGGGTGCGATTCCCCACCGGCGGTAGGTGCGCAAGCACGAGCCCGCGAGCGCTTCCAGTTCCGCTGGAAGGTCAGCAGATCCGGTCCGATGCCGGAGCCGACGGTATAGTCCGGATGAAAGAAGACGGTGCGGCCGTGCCTTTGCGCGCGGCGTGCGCCTATATGCCTTGCGGCGTTTTTCGCTCACTTTCTGCGGGAAACGTTATGTCTGATTGCACCTCCATCCCCTGCCTCCGTCCGGGGGGCCGCTGATGTTCACCGGCATCATCGAAGGCGTCGGCCGCCTGGCCGCGCGTGACACCCTTGGCGGCGACGTCCGCTTCACCTTCAACGTCGGCAACCTGCCGTTCGACAGCGTCCAGCTCGGCGAAAGCATCGCCATCAATGGCGTCTGCCTGACCGTGATCGCTTTCGACGCGACGAGCTTCCAGGCCGATGCCTCCACTGAAACCCTCGGGTTGACCACGCTGGGTCAGCTTGCCGATGGCGCAGTGATCAACCTGGAACGTGCGATGCGTCCGACCGACCGCCTGGGCGGGCATCTGGTCAGCGGCCATGTCGATGGCCTCGGCCGGGTCCTGTCCATCCACGACGACGCCCGGGCCCAGCGCTGGCGTTTCGCCGCGCCTGCGGCACTGCTGCGCTACATCGCCAAGAAGGGCTCGATCTGCGTGGACGGGGTCAGCCTGACCGTGAACGAGGTCGACGACCAGGGCTTCGAGGTCGCGCTCATTCCACACACCGTGGCCAACACCGCCTTCGCCGCCACCGGCGTGGGCAGCGCAGTCAACCTGGAAATCGACCTGGTCGCCCGCTACGTCGAACGGCTCATCGCCGTGCCCGCCCAAGGCCCGCAGCAGGGAGCCAACGCATGAACTTCGCCTCCATCCCCGAGATCCTCGAGGACATCCGCCTGGGCCGCATGGTCGTCATCGTCGATGACGAAGACCGCGAGAACGAAGGCGACCTGATCATGGCCGCCGAGCTGGTCAAGCCGTCGGACATCAACTTCATGGTCACCCACGGCCGTGGCCTGGTGTGCCTGCCGCTGACCCGCGAGCGCGCCGCCGATCTGGGCCTGGCGCCGATGGTCCAGGCCAACACGGCCCAGTTCCAGACCAACTTCACCGTCAGCATCGAGGCCGCCGAGGGCGTCACCACCGGCATCTCGGCCTACGACCGCGCGCACACCATCCGCACTGCGGTGAAGCCGGACGCCAAGCCGGCCGACCTGCACCAGCCGGGCCACATCTTCCCGCTGATCGCCCAGCCGGGCGGAGTGCTGACCCGCGCCGGCCATACCGAAGCCGGCGTCGACCTGGCCATGCTGGCCGGCCTGGAACCGGCCGGCGTACTGGTGGAAATCCTCAACCCCGACGGCAGCATGGCGCGTCGCCCGGAGCTGGAAGTGTTCGCGCGCGAGCACGGCCTGAAGATCGGCTCGATCGCCGACCTGATCGCCTACCGCCTGGCCACCGAGAAGACCGTCGAGCGCGTGGACGAGCGTGAGATCGAGACCGAGTTCGGCCCGTTCACGCTGGTCACCTACCGCGACCGGATCGCCCACGACCTGCATTTCGCGTTGGTTCGTGGCACCCCCGACGCCGAGCCGACGTTGGTCCGGGTCCAGGTGGAGAACCCGCTGGCCGACCTGCTGCACTGGCGCCGCGACGACTTCGGCGTGGCCTCCACCGATGCCCTGCGCGCGATCGCCGCCGCCGAGCGGGGCGTGATGGTGGTGCTGTCCGCGCCGCGCGACAGCAACAGCCTGCTGGCCCGCCTGCGCCAGCAGCCGGTGCCGGTGGTGCCGGGCAAGGACAAGGATGTGAGCCAGTGGCGCCGCAACGGGGCCGGGGCGCAGATCCTGTCCGACCTGGGCCTGGGCAAGCTGCGGGTGCTGGGCACCCCGCGCCGGCAGATCGGGCTGGCCGGGTATGGCCTGGAAGTGGTCGAGACGGTGGGGAACACGTCATCGCATGCGCGCTGACGCCCCACGATGTGCTTCGCAAACCGCGGGCCCCTCTTACCACCATCCAGGCCCCCGCCGCGTCGCGGCAGCCCCCTGACTCAGGGGGCTGCTGCACCCGACCCGTCCCGTAACGCGCGGCGACCCGGCTACACGCGGCCATGCGCTAGAATATTCACCTATTAAATGGACCCCACGCCGAACATGAGCCACTACGAAGGCGACCTCCGTACTCCGGAAAAGGCCCGTTTCGCCATCCTCGCCAGCCGCTGGAATGCCCGCATCACCGACGTGCTCGTCGCTGGCGCGCGCCAGAGCCTGGCCGGCAATGGCATCGCCGAGTCGGCCATCGACGTGATCCGGGTGCCCGGCGCGTGGGAACTGCCGCTGGTCGCCGCGCGCCTGGCCGCCGCCCATGAGCATGCCGCCATCATCGCCCTGGGCTGCGTGATCCGGGGCGATACCCGCCACTACGAGCACGTCGCCGATGGCTGTGCCGAGGGCCTGATGCGGGTCCAGCTGGACTTCGGCGTGCCGGTGCTCAATGGCGTGCTGGCGGTCGAACGTGCCGAGGATGCCGAGGCACGCGCCGGTGGCAGCCACGGCAACAAAGGTGAGGAAGCCGCACTGACGGCGTTGGAAATGGTCAATCTTCTGGAGCAGTTGCCGTGAACAAGTCAAACCCGGGCAAGCCCTCCGGAAAGCCCGTCCGCCGCGATGGCATCGACCCGGTGCTGCGCTCGCGCGCGCGCCGTCGTGCCCTGCAGGCGATCTATGCCTGGCAGATTTCCGGCGGCAACGCGCAGTCGGTGATCGCCCAGTTCGCCCACGAACAGGCCCGCGAAATCGCCGACCTGGCCTACTTCGAAGCGCTGGTGCACGGCGTGCTCGACCACCGCAAGGACCTGGACGAGGCGCTGACCCCGTACCTGGACCGCGGCGTCGAGGAAGTGGATGCGATCGAACGCGCCGCGCTTCGCGTGGCCGCCTACGAAATGCGTTACCGTCTGGACGTGCCGTACCGCGTGGTGATCAACGAGGCGATCGAATCGGCCAAGCGTTTCGGTTCCGAACACGGTCACACCTACGTCAACGGCGTGCTGGATCGTGCGGCCGTGGAATGGCGCAAGGTCGAAAGCGGCCACTGAGCCGATTGTTCGCCGGCGGCTGATCCCGCGCACGCCGCCGTGTGATCGTTGGTAGAGCCGACCGTTGGTCGGCTGACCGCTTGGTAGAGCCGACCGTTGGTCGGCTAACCGCTTGGTAGAGCCGACCGTTGGTCGGCTGGCCGCGCAAAGCGCGATCCGTCGCAGCCGGCATGATGTCCGGTTTCAAGGCAGCCGACCAACGGTCGGCGCTACATCCCAACGGTCTTGCCGGATCCGACCACGGTCGGGCCCCACACGGCGGACGTTCCGCTGCCGGAGTTGCCTATGTCCCTTGCCGAATTCGCGTTGATCGACCGCATCCGTGCCCGCACCCGTGCGCGCGCCGACGTGGTGCTGGGCATCGGGGACGACGCGGCCCTGCTGCAGCCGCGCGCCAGCGAACAGCTGGTGGTCACCGCCGACACGCTCAACAGCGGCGTGCATTTTCCGACGGAAACGCCGGCGTTCGAGATCGGCTGGAAGACGCTGGCGGTGAACCTGTCCGACCTGGCCTCGATGGGCGCGCGTCCGGCGTGGTGCACCCTGGCCATGTCGCTGCCGTCGACCGAGCCTGAGTGGATCGACGCCTTCGCCGATGGCTTCTTCGCACTGGCCGACGAGCACGACATCGTGCTGATCGGCGGCGATACCACGCGCGGTCCGCTGTCGCTGTCGGTCACTGCGATGGGGCAGGTCTCGGCCGGCCACGCGCTGCGCCGCGATGCGGCCCGGGTGGGCGACGACATCTGGGTGAGTGGCACGCTGGGCGATGCCGCCGGTGCGCTGCGGTTGTGGCAGCAGGGCCGGCTGGATGTGGCGGTGGTGTCCGATGATCCCGACCTGGAAGCGCTGCGACAGCGTCTGCTGTGCCCCGTTCCGCGGGTGAAGCTGGGCCAGCGCCTGCGTGCCTACGCGCATGCGGCGGTGGACATCTCCGACGGCCTGCTCGCCGATCTCGGCCATATCGCGGCCCGCAGCGAGGTGGCCGCGCGCCTGGAAGTGGACACGCTGCCGATGTCCTCGGCGCTGCGCAACGCGCTAGGTCGCGATGACGCGCGCGATTGCGCGTTGCGCGGTGGCGATGACTACGAACTGTGCTTCACCGCCGCCGCCGACCAGCGCGACGCGCTGCATGCGCTGGCCGAAGCGCTGGCGCTACCCCTTACCCGCATCGGCCGCATCACCACCGGCCAGGGCGTGCACGGCGACGACCTGCCCAACGCGGACGGCTACGAGCACTTCGTCCTCCAGTAGAGCCGACCGTTGGTCGGCTGCTGTTAGAGC
>NZ_JBFULB010000281.1:0-5067 GCF_056400545.1 Stenotrophomonas sp. P5_A8
GCTCTGGATCGCCGGGCGACCCCGTCAATCCTCCACGCGCAACACCGCGCCGGGCTTCAGCACGCTGCTGCCGTTGAGCCCATTGAGTGACAACAGGGCCTTCAGCGGCATGCCATAGCGACGGGCGATCGTCCACGGCGACTCGCCGTCGCGGACGGTATGGCGGCGGCTACGCGGGCGATCGGCGCTGCTGGCCACGGTCCGCGCCACGCGCGGTGCCGGTGCCTCGGCCTTGGCCGACGGCGCTGTCGTATCGACGGGGGTGGGGCTGTCGGCGGCGGCGACTGTCGCCATTACCGCTGCGCTGGCGTCCACCGGCGCGTGGCTGGCCGGGGCCAGCAAGGTGACCTGGCCGCTCGGACGGCCCTTGCCGCTGGCCAGGGCCGGGTTGAGTCGCGCGATCCGCGCCGGGTCCAGGGAGCGCTGTGCGGCCCACTGTTGGACGCTGGTGCCGGCCGGCAGGGTGTGCCCCTTGAGCACCGGCACGGTGCGGTCCAGCGAGGCCATCACGCCCGGCTTGGTTTCAGCTGTTTCCAGCACGCAGGCCAGCGCGTGCAGCTTCTCGACGTAGGCGTAGGTGATCGGCGACAGCCCCGGCAGCTCGGCTGGCCGCGCGTTCTGCGCGTTCATGCCGGCCTTGCGCAACGACTGCAGGACGCGGTACTCGCCGGCGTTGTAGGCCATCGTGGCCAGGCGCCAGTCGCCGCCGAACATGCCATGCAGGGTCTTGAGGTAACGCACCGCGGCCTGGGTGGAGTCCACCGCCGACAGGCGGCCGTCGTACCCGGCGGTCATCTGGACCCGGTGGTTCTTGGCGGTGGTGGCGATGAACTGCCACAGCCCGGCCGGGCCGCTGCCGTTGCGGGCATTGGGCCGGTAGCCGCTTTCCACGAACGGGATCAGCGCGAACTCGGTGGGCAGGTTCGAGCGACGCAGCTCTTCGACCACATAGCCGAACAGCACCAGGGCGTCATCGTCCTGGTTGGCCAGCCGCGACGGGGCGTGGGCGAACTGTTTCTGCCAACGCGGGCTGGTGGCCTCGGCGTTGCAGGTGGGTTCGGCCAAGCCTTCCCGGAAGCTGGCGAAGATCTCCTGCCCGTTGCGCACCGAAACCGGCGGCAGGGCGGCGGGGTCCAGTGGCAGCTGCGAGAGCCCGGCCACGTTCTGCGACATTCCCGCACTCAACGACTGGGCGCTCGCGCCACCGGCAAGGGCAAGTCCCAGGCCGAGCGCGAGCGGCAACAATCGCCGGCTCATGTACGGAATCCGTCTTTCCAGCCGCGCAGACCTACGACGACATCGACTTCATCGGTGACGGGGCGACCCAGGTGGGCACTGACGGCCTGCTGGATCGAGGGAAAACGGGTGCGCAGGAACGGATTGCATTCCAGCTCGCTGGCCAGTGTTACCGGCAGCGTGGGGCGGTCATCGCGGCGCATGGCCAGGGCCTCCTCATGGCGCTGCAGCAACGCAGCGTTGGTGGGGTCGACGTGCCGCGCGAAGACGGCATTTGACACGGTGTATTCGTGCCCGCAACACAACAGCAGGTGCGGGGGCAGGGACGCCAGCTTGTGCAGGGATGCCTGCAGCTGGGACGGCGTACCTTCGAACATGCGACCACAGCCCAGGCTGAACAGCGCGTCCCCACTGAAAAGATGTTCAGCGGTGTGAAACGCGACATGCGACCGGGTGTGACCGGGCACGGATACTACGTGGAACGTCTGGCCCAATGCCTGAACGTGTTCACCTTCGCCTACCCGATGCGTCGCCATCGGCATGCGCGGATCGTGTGGCGCGTATACCGCAAGCCCCGGATACCGGCCCTGCAGCTCGGTCACGCCGCCGATGTGGTCGTCGTGGTGGTGGGTGAGAAGAATCGCCTCAGGCGTCCATCCCTGCTGCGCTGCGGCAGCCAGAACCGGCGATGCCTGGCCCGGGTCGACCACGACCGCGCGGCCGTCGTCGGCGACCAGGGCCCAGATGTAGTTGTCCGCAAATGCGGGTAGGGCAGTGAGTCGCATAGAATTGGACCATGCCCGCCACGCCGAGCCCCCGTCAAGCGTCAGTCGCATCCTGGTTTGATACTGAACCGGCACAAGTGCTGTGCCAGCTGGAGTTGCAGCACCTGATGCCCCTGCTCGCCGAGCACCCGGTGACGCCCTGGCTGTGGGTGGCGCCGACCGCCGCGTGGGCGGCCCTGCCCAGCCTGCCCGGGCGTGGGCTGCGCCTGTACCGTGACGGCGCCGGATTTGCCGGCGATGCCCACTGCGGTCTGCCCCTGCCGCTGCCGAGCGAGAGCGTCAACGCGATCGTGCTCCAGCACGTCACCGCCCGCGACGCCGAACAGCTGATCGACGAATGTGCACGGGTGCTGATGCCCGGCGGCCGGCTCTGGCTGTCCACTCTCAACCCGTTCAGCCCGTATCGCCGCCAATGGCGCCACCACGGGCTGGTAGTGCGCAGCCCGCAGCGGCTCCGGCATACCCTGGAGCGGTGCGGGCTGGCCTGCCAGGACGTGACCTACCTGGGACCGATGTGGCACGACCGGGCACCCGGCCACCGCAGCCTCGCACTGCTGCGCGCGGCGTGCCTGTTCAGCGCCGAGAAACGCACCCTGGCCTTGCCGGGACCTACGCCACTGCCGGTCCGCCAATGGCACGGCACCGTGGCGACCTGATCTGGAATGCAATGAAGACCATAGAAATACACACCGACGGTTCCTGCCTCGGCAATCCCGGCCCCGGCGGCTGGGCGGCACTGCTGCGCTACAACGCGCACGAGCGTGAACTGAGCGGCGGCGAAGCGCACACCACCAACAACCGGATGGAGCTGATGGCCGCCATCTCCGGGTTGGAGGCGCTGAGCGAGCCGTGCAACATCGTGCTGTTCACCGATTCCCAGTACGTGCGCCAGGGCCTGACCGAGTGGATGCCGGGCTGGATCCGCAAGAACTGGAAGACCGCCGGTGGCGCTCCGGTCAAGAACCGCGAACTGTGGGAGCGCCTGCACGCGGCCACCCTCATGCACACCATCGACTGGCGTTGGGTGAAGGGCCATTCCGGTGACCCGGACAACGAGCGGGTGGACCAGCTGGCGCGCGATGCCGCGATCCGGATCCGCGCCGCCGGCCCGGTACACTGAGCCCATGCGTCAGATCATCCTCGATACCGAAACCACCGGTCTGGAATGGCGAAAGGGCAACCGCATCGTCGAAATCGGCTGTGTGGAACTGCTCGAACGTCGCCCCAGCGGCAACAACTACCACCAGTACATCAAGCCGGACTGCGAGTTCGAACAGGGCGCGCAGGAAGTCACCGGGCTGACCTTGGACTTCCTGGCCGACAAGCCCGACTTCGCGCAGATCGCCGATGAGTTCCTCGCCTTCATCGATGGCGCCGAACTGATCATCCACAACGCCGCGTTCGACATCGGCTTCCTGGACAACGAGCTGTCGCTGCTCGGCGACCACTACGGCAAGATCACCGACCGCTGCACGGTGATCGATACGCTGAAGATGGCGCGCGAGCGCTTCCCGGGCCAGCGTAATTCGCTGGACGCACTGTGCCGGCGGCTGGGCGTGGACAATGCGCATCGCCAGTTGCACGGCGGCCTGCTCGATGCCCAGATCCTGGGCGATGTGTACATCGCACTGACCTCGGGCCAGGAAGAAATCGGCTTCGGTTCGGCCGACGAAGCCAAGGGCGGCACCGCGCACGCGCAGGCGTTCGACACCTCGCGTCTGCTGCCGCGCCCCCGTGTGGTGGCAACCGCCTCCGAGCTGGAAGCGCACCAGGCGCGCCTGGCCAAGCTGCGCAAGAAGGCCGGCCATGCGATATGGGACGGCGAGCGCGAGATGGCCGAAGCGGGCTGACCGCGGCGCGACTCACCTGGCGGTACGGGTCGCTCCAGGCGTCGGTCTACGGGCCGCTACGGGCGTCGATCTTCACGGGTAGAGCCACGCCATGCGTGGCTGCCTTTCGTTCGGCGACCCTCAAGGGGTTACGCCGCCTGCTCGGCCACGCTCATCCAACCGGCGTATCGAACCGTCCACCGCCCCGCAACCCGTCAGCCCTCAGTGGCAACGCACCAGGATCACGGTGATGTTGTCCGAACCGCCGCCATCGAGCGCGGCGGCGACCAGGGTATCCACGCACTCCTGCGCGCTGGCGTCGTCAAAGGCCAGCGTGCTGGCGATGCCCTTGTCTTCCACTTCCTCGGTCAGCCCGTCGCTGCACAGCAGCAGCTGCATGCCCGGGCGCAGTTCGCCTGTGGTGGTGGCGACGTTGAGGTGGGCCGGGTCGGTCACGCCCAGCGCCTGGGTCACCACGTTGCGGTGCGGGTGCGCGCGCGCCTGTTCGGCAGTCAGGTTGCCTTGGGCGACCAGTTCCTGGACCACGCTGTGGTCCTGGCTGAGCTGGGCCAGCTGGCCATCGCGCCACAGGTAGGCGCGGCTGTCGCCGACCCAGGCCACTTCGTAGCGGTTGCCCTGAACGCGCGCGGCGACCACGGTGGTGCCCATCGGCAGGCTGTCATTGCGCCGCCGGGAGGTGCGGATGATTTCCTCGTCGGCGACCCGGATCGCATGCGCCAGCGACGCGCCCTGGCGGATCTCGCGCACGATGGTCTCGCGCGCCAGCGCGCTGGCCACTTCGCCGCAGGCGTGTCCGCCCATGCCGTCGGCCACCAGCCACAACGCCAGTTCGCCATCGCCGTAGTAGGTGTCCTCGTTGAGGTCACGGCGCAGGCCAGGGTGGGTCAGGTGTCCGAATTCGATCATGGGGTGGCTGCAGGCAAGGGGACGTTGCGGGGGAGAACGGCATGATCGCGGCCCGCCGGACATCCGGCAAGGTATCCATACAGAAGAAATTCACTTCCGTTGCAAACGAATGACTTGTCGCCGAYGCGTCCTGCCCGTATCATTCGCCTCCCGGTTCGCCGGGACCATCTGGAGAGGTGGCAGAGCGGTTGAATGTACCTGACTCGAAATCAGGCAGGCGTTTATAGCGCCTCGGGGGTTCGAATCCCCCCCTCTCCGCCAGATCAAAAGAAAAGGGCTGCCCGGTGGGC
>NZ_JBFULB010000282.1:0-5050 GCF_056400545.1 Stenotrophomonas sp. P5_A8
ATGCCCTTGGAGGCGAAATAAAGGAGGAGGGGGCGGCCGCAGGCCGACGCCGGGGGCGTCGCCGGAAAGGGCATGGGGGCCCAGCGCCCGACCCACCGACGGCCGCCTACGCAGTTGCCCTGGCCGCTTCCGCCCCCAACCGGCGTTGTCCCTCATGTTGTTCAAGCAATTGCCAGTACACCCAGTGCCTGCCGGCGTTCCGGCCGGCCGCGGACCCGGACGTGGGGCGGCACGTCCACGGCCACCAGACCTGCAGTGAATTCCGCCTGTGATCCTTTTCAGCAAGGTGACGCATGGCGGCAGTCCCTGATCTCCCGTCCCGGTGTGTGATCTGGTTTGGGCAACCGCAACCGGCCGAACGCGCAGTGCTTGCGGCCGCAGGCTGGCAGGTCCGCGGCGTGGCCACCGACGACTGCGTGGCCATCGGCATGCGCGGCAACGATCAGGTCGTTGGCCTGCTGGACCTGCGCGGCGCGCTGCCGGCCAACCTGGCCCGGCTTGAGACGCTGCTCGAGGAGCACCGCCACATGACCCTGCTGGCCATCCTGCCCGCCGGCGCAGCGGCCGCCCCCCCCGCCCTGCAGCCCCTGCTGGCCGCCTGCACCGAAACGTGGACCGCGCCGATCGAACTTGGCCGCATCGTCCAACGCCTGCAACAGCTGTCCGGCCAGGCCGCGCACCCCGTCGCACACGGCCCCCAACATCTCATTGGCGAGAGCGCCGTCCTGCAGGTCACCCGCGCTGCGATCCGCAAGTTCGCCCCGGTCGACCTGCCCGTGCTGATCACCGGCGAAACCGGCACTGGCAAGGAGCTGGCTGCGCAGGCACTGCACGCGCTCTCGCCGCGTCATGACCGGCCTTTCCTGGCGGTGAACTGCGGTGCGATCCCGGCCGCGCTGGTCCAGTCCGAGCTGTTCGGCCACGAGCGCGGCGCCTTCACCGGCGCAGCGGGCCGGCGCCTGGGGCTGTTCGAGACCGCCAACGGCGGCACCGTGTTTCTCGATGAAATCGGCGATCTGCCGCTGGATGCACAGACCAACCTGCTGCGCGTGCTGCAGGAAGGCACCGTCGAGCGCGTCGGCAGCAACCGGCCCCTGGCCGTGGACGTACGGGTCCTGGCCGCCACCCACGTCGACCTCGAGCAGGCCGTCGAGCATGGGCAGTTCCGCCGCGACCTGTTCTACCGCTTGAATGTCCTGCGCCTGCCGCTGCCGCCATTGCGCGATCGCAGCAGCGACATCCTGCTGCTGGCGCACCACTTCCTGGCGACCTTCCGCGATCGCCACGTCACCCGCGCCCGCGGCTTCAGTGCGGAGGCACGACGTGCGCTGGAGCGCTTCAGTTGGCCGGGCAACGTGCGCGAACTGCTCAACCGCGTACAACGCGCAGCGATCGTCACCGACGCTGAGCTGATCGGCGTGGCCGATCTGGAACTGGTACCGGCGCAGCCGCACGTACCGCAGAAGCTGCTGCACGACGCGCGCCAACTCGCCGAACGCGAAACCCTGCTGCGCGCCCTGCGCCAGAGCGATTTCAACATCACCGCCTGCGCACGGCACATGCAGGTCTCACGCGTCACCGTCTACCGCCTCTGCCGCAAACATCAGCTGGCCCTGCCCGAGCTGCGCTGAACCGAAAAACCATCCAGCTCCTTCCGCAGTTCCATCCGAGGAGGAGGCCCCTTTGTTGAAGAGGGCGCGCGAATGCGCGGGGTCAGGTGCAGTGCATAGGCCTCCGGCAACGCACGTCGCGCGCCGAAGGCGCAGCGGTCCAGGCGGAACGCACACCCGTACATGCCGTGCGTCGATGCGCTCACAGCATGTACGGCACCTTGAAGGCCAGGGTGAAGTCCGGCGCGTCCGGGGTGAGGCCGATCCCGAGCATGCTGACCAGGGTGGTGTTGCGGTTGAGCGCGTAGGTAATGCCCAGATTGAGCGTGCCGGCGTTGGCGTCGCTGCCAATCACCTTCAGCCATTGGCCGTTGCGGTAGCGGGTGGAAGCGCGGCTGCTCAACTTGTCGCTGAAGGAAATGCTCAGGCTGGTGCGTTCATTGAACGCGAACGCCACCCCCGCACCGAAGTAATACGACCCACCCAGCTTCACCTCCCCGGGATTGACCGTGTCCGGATTCGCGTCCAGGTCGTCGAAGCTGCGCGGGAAGGAATGGATGTAGCCGACGTTGGCGAACAGGATCGCCGGATCAGCCGTCTTCACTGCCGACAGGCCGATGTTGGCCTGCCATACCCCATTGCCGGTGGGCTGTTGTTCGGGCACGGCGAAGCGGATGAAGTCGTCATCGTCGCGTTCGAGTACCTTCCAGTCCACGCCATACGGCGCGCGCCCCGTCGGCGCGGTGGCACCGGCCGTCAGCACGGTTTCCGGCCAGCGGCCATGCTCGGCAAACAGCCGGTAGTTGGCACTCATCCCGACATCGCCAATGCCGTTGCCGGTGGTTTCCTCCTGCGCGATCGCCGCCGCCGAGCCCCCGGCACCACCTTTCTGGAACACGGTCTTGCGCGCCAGGTAGGGCACGTCCAGGTTCAAGGTCAGCCGCGGGCTGACACCCCAGCGCGCGGCCAGGTTGTAGGTCAGCGTGTCCGACTCGACGTTTTCGATGGCGATGTTGCCCAGGAAAATCGCATCCAGGGCCAGGAAACCGTTGAGGGTGACCTGCTTGCGGTCATAGCGTGAGTAGGTGAGGCTGTTTTCGATGGTGAAGCGACGGCTGAACAACGCCGCCTGCTGCTGTTTGACGTCATCCACGCTGCGTCGCGAGGGCTGCTTGGCCTGCTGCGCTTCGGCAGCGCTGCTGGCATAGCCGTCGGCGCTGGGCGCGGCAGCCGGGGTGTCGGCTGGCAAAGGGGGCGGCCCGGCGTTGGCGCCCGCGATCGGCGCGGTCTTGCCAGACAGCCGCGCCTGCATCGCCTGCACCTGCATGTCCAGCTCGCGCAGGCGACGCACTTCCTGCGCGTAGTTGGCCTTGAGTGTTTCCAGCTGGGTGATCAGTGCCTTGACGTCGGCTTCGTCGGCCGGTGCGGGCTGCGCGTGTGCGCCGGCGGCCGCCATCAGTGCCAGCGCCGCCAGCGCCAACGGGGTTGCGTGTATCGAGGTGTGCATGTGCCTTGGCCCACGGTTGTGTTGTCACTCCCCCTGCCCGGCCCTGGATTACTGGCCGGGCCCCATGCCGACACCGCGCACCAGCGTCATCGCCTGGGCCACGTTCTGGCCGAGCGGGACGTTGCTGGCCAGCGACTGCCGGACAAGATCGATCTGCATGCGGTTGCTCACCGCCTGGCCATCGCTGCCGATGGCAATGCTCTGGCCGACGCTGCCGTTGCGGATCCACTGCTGCACCGCGCCGACGCCCTCGATCTGCACCTGCACCTTGGCGGTGTTGCCGTCCAGCTGCGCCACCGCGCTGACCCCGCCCTGCTGCACGCTGGCCAGGGTCGGCCCCGCGCTGCCTTCGGCCGGTGCAATGCCATCGCGTACGTTGAGGTGGGTGGTGTTGCTGGCCACATTGCCGTCACCGGCGACCTGGATGCTCTGGGTCAGGCCCGCCACGTTCTGCAGGCCGCTCGCATCGATGCTGCGACCGGGCGTCACCGGCAGCGGCGCATCGGCGGCGGTCACCGTCACCGACGGACTGAAGCTGACCTTCGGCGTAGCGCCGTGGCTGAAATCCATGCCCAGCGTGAGTGCGCTGCGCGCGGCCTGCCCGCCACTGTTCCACTGGGTGATCATGGTCACCCCGAACCAGGCCACGCTGTTGCCGTTGACCGTATAGCGCCCACGCATCAGGCTCAGCTCGGGATCGGGTATCTCATTCAGGCCCTTGCCGGGCCGACCTTCTTCGGCGTGAAGCGGCGCTGCCCCCAGCAGGGTCAGCAGCAGCACGCGCTGCGTCCACAGTGCAATGTTCATGGTGCCTCCTAGAACAAGTCGGCGTGGGTGAAACCGAAATCGACCAGTTCCGCGTCGGTGATCGGCCCCTGCCGGGCGTACAGCGAACGCGCGCTGGGCCGTTCGCCGGGGAGCAGCAACACCGTGTTGCGATCAAAGTCACTACCGATCACGACAAACACGGCGCGCGACGGCCACGCCTGTAGAAATTCGCTGACGGGAATGCTGCGGTTGCCCAGGATCGGGTCGGCGACATCGACCACATCGTCGCGAACCTGCTTGAGGACCACGAAGTGGCGGAAGCCACGCACATCCATCAACACCAGCCCGGGCACGCGCAGTGAGCGCAGGCGCTCCTCGTTGACGCGGTAGCCGCGTCCGCGCATGCCCATCGATTCGACATACCGTTTGATGTCCAGCAGCGAGAACCCACGCTGGTGGACCAGTTGCGGGTCCGAGACCCCCATCATCCCTTCGATCACCGTGCCTTCGTCGGCTTCCAGGTGGTAGGCGTAACGCAGGATGGTGGCCAGCGCCGCCGCGCCACAGCTGTAATCGGTGTGTTGCCGCACCACGTTGCGGAAGCGCCGTTCCTGCATGCTTTCCACGCGCTGGGTGAGCACCGCCCCGTTGGGCAGCACCCCACTGAAGCCGACATCACCGGCACGTGCAGTGCCGAACGGCAGCATCAGCCACAGCAACGATCCGCACAGCGCTTGCTTCAACATCGACGTCACTCCGGAAAAAGGAGGGAGCCCCTGCCCCAAAGGGGGAGGATGGGACAGGGACTCCCGGGAGCCCGGCTACTGGCGGGTAGCCGGGTTTGTTGCGCTCAACGCGTACTGCTTGCGAAAACGGACATCACGTTACTCGCCGGTGCCGCCACSGCCGCCGGTGGACGGTTGCGCAACGGCCAGGGCCAGGCTGTTGGCCTGCAGGTTGCCGGTACCGGCCGCCACGTTCACCCCGATGTTGCCGGAGGCGCCGGAGAACGCACTGCCGGACAACGCCGCGGTGTTGGTCGCATCCACGTTCACCCAACGGGTGGTGGAGACGGTGCCGCTCAGGCTGGCATACAGATCGGCCACGCCCAGTTCGACGAACCGGCTGGTGCCACTTTCATCGGTATCGAAGGCGATACCGCCCA
>NZ_JBFULB010000283.1:0-4991 GCF_056400545.1 Stenotrophomonas sp. P5_A8
CAGCTCTACAAGGCGCTGGTGCCGGGCACCACCCTGCTGGTCACCAGCCTGCCGGCGGTGCGTCCGGAGGCCGATGAACAGAACCTGCAGCCGGTGTTGGAATCCGACGCTGGCGGGTCCACCTTGTAGGCATGGGTCCTGCGGGTATGCCGTTGATGCGTGTGTCCACCTTTTCCTGGAATGCCCTGTGCGGGCTGGCGCTGACCGCGTCGGCCGCCGCGGTAGAGGCTGCCCCGGCAGTGGCGGCCGGGACGTTGCCGCCGGCGCAGCTGGCCGACATGCTCGCCCGCGCCGCGCCCGGCGCGGACCGCAAGGTCCTGCAGCTGGCCGCCAAGGCGATGTCGTGTGCGCTGCGTCGGCCGGAGTTGGGCATCGATCCGACCCGGCTGAGCGTGATCGATTATTCGCGGCCCTCGACCCAGCAGCGCATGTGGGTGTTCGACCTGGCCCGGCAGAAGCTGCTGTTCGAAGAATGGGTGGCGCATGGCCGCAACAGTGGTGGCAACCAGACCGAGCACTTCTCCAACCGCGACGGCAGTTTCATGTCCAGCCTGGGCGCGTTCACCGCCAAGGAAACCTACATGGGCGGCAACGGCTACTCGCTGCGCCTGGAAGGCCTGGAGCCGGGCTTCAACGACCATGCGCGCGACCGCGCCATCGTCATCCACGGGGCGCCGTACGTGAACCCGACCATGGCGCGCCTGCAGGGCCGCCTCGGCCGTAGCCTGGGCTGCCCGGCAGTACGCCTCACGGTGGCCAAGCCGCTCATCGACAGCCTGCGCGGCGGTGCGATGGTGTTCGCCTACTACCCCGACAAGGACTGGCTGGCGCGCTCGCAGCTGCTCGGACCGGACTGCGGTGGCAGCGCCGGCTGAGCGTGCTGGGGCACAATGGCGGCATGTCGACCGATACCGTCCTGAGCGCGGCCACGCGCGTCATTCCCAGTTTCGAATACCGTCGCGAACGTTGGCGCAACGGCATGGGCTGGACCCGAGAAATCCTGCGCGTGCCGGACAATGATGGCTGGCAGGTGCGCTTGTCGATTGCCGAGATCGAACAGGACGCGGCGTTTTCCGCGTTCCCCGGCATCGAGCGCGAGCTGGTGCTGCTGCGTGGGGAAGGGCTGCGTCTGCGTTTCGCGGATGGCACGGTACATACACTGTCGCCCCCGCACGACCGGCTGCGTTTTGCCGGCGAGGCGCAGGTCAGCGGCGAGCTGGTCGATGGCCTCACCCACGATTTCAACCTGATGTGGCGGCGCGACACGCTCGATGCAGCGCTACTGCACCGACCGTTGGTGGGCAGCATGTTCTTCTTCACCGAGCCCGCGGTGGCCTGGGCGATTCACCTGCTGGCCGGCCAGGCCGCGTTCGAGGGGGAGGCCGGAATGCCACCGTTGGAGGCGGGTGACACCGCGTGGCTGGCCGCTGGCGCGCGCAAGCGATTTGCGTTGCGCGGTGGCGGCGAGCTGCTGGCGATCCGGCTGAGTCCGCGTTAGGGACGCATCCCGATCGATCACCGATACCCGTGTGCCACGTTCGGTGGCGACCTGACCGGTGGCGAAGGCGGCTTCGGTGGAGATGATGCGTGTGTCGCGCCGATCACGGTCATCGTTCGTTTGGGAACCGACCCTATCGGCTGCGGCGCACTGGGTGCGCTCAATACACGTCGCGGCGGTACCTGCCGGCCACGATCAACGCTTCCTTGCCTTCGCGTCCCAGTGCGCGTTCGATCACGTCGTCCACTGCCGGGGCCATGCCCTGCAGACTGCCGCAGACCAGGATCGTGGCGCCGTCGCGGACCCACTGCCACAGCGTGTCGATGTTGGCCTGCAGCCGGTCCTGCACGTAACGATGCTCGCCGCCGTCTCGGCTGAACACCGTATCCAGACGCTCGATCCAGCCGGCCTGCTGCCAGGCCTGCAGTTCATCGCCGAAGTAGAAGTCATGCGCAGCGGTACGTTCGCCGAACAGCAGCCAGTTGCGCCGCGCGCCGGCATCCCTGCGTGCACGCAGGTGCGCGCGCAGGCCGGCGATGCCGGTGCCGTTGCCGATCAGGATCAGCGGTGCGTCGGTAGCGGGCGCGTGGAAATTCGGATTGCTGCGGAAGCGCAGGTCGATGCGTCCACCGAGGGCGGCGTGATCGCACAACCAGCCGCTGCCCAGGCCGGGCGTGCCATCGGGACGCAACTGGCGGCGCAGCAACAGCTGCACGTCACCTTCGACCGGCATGCTGGCGATGGAGTATTCGCGATGGGGCAGCGGTCGCAGCGCGGAAACCAGCAATGCGGCATCGGCGGACGGTGTTTCTTCAGCGGTCGGCAGGTGCGCACAGGCAAGATGCTCGCGCAACGCGACGCCGTCGATCACCTGCGAGCCGTCCAATGCGGCCTCGGCCAGCCATGCCTCGACAGCGGCCGGCGCGTGGCGTGGACCGATCTCCACCACATCGCCCGCCTGCCAGACCGGCAGCACACCGTCGGCCGGTAACAGCGATACCGCCCAGGTGCCCGCGCCAGGGCTCCCGGGATTCTGCAGCGCACGGCTGCGCAGCTGCCAGTGCTGATACTCGGCCGGGGTCCAGTCGGGCAGGTCGGTCGCCGTACCCCCAAGTTGGCCAAGCAACTGCTGCCAGTGGCGCAGCGCGGCCGGATCGGCGTTGTCCACCTCGACGGTGTCGAACAGCGGGTGCGCACCCTGCCGGCGCAACCAGGTATCCAACTGATGGCCGAACGCGCAGAAATGCCCATAACTGCGGTCACCAAGCGCCAGCACGCCGTACTGCAGGTCGGGCAGCGCCAACGACTGCGACATCACGGTGCGCAGGAACGGCAGCGCATGATCGGGTGCATCGCCTTCACCGGTGGTGCTGGCCACGAACAACACCTGCGTCGCCTGCTGCAACGCGTTGCTGTCGATCTGGTGCAGACCCCGGATGCGTACCGGCAGGCCGGCCGCGCGCAGTGCCTCGGCACTGCGCGCGCACACCTGCTGGGCGAAGCCGGTCTGGCTGGCCCAGACCAGCAGGATCGGTGCCTGTCCTTCACTGCCTGCATCGTCGCGTGGGCGCCCACGCCACCAGATCAGCGCGCATAGCGCGGCATAGCCGAGCACGCTGCCGATTGCCCAGCGCCAGTGCGAGGCCAGCGGCGCGCCCTGCCACCCGTCTTTCTGCAGGTGCAGGCGCAACAGCAACCACGCCAACACCGCCAACGCGGCGAGCACCAGCAGGTTGCCGACCACGGCGCGCGACGGACGGCTCATGCGGCCGGCGCCTGCTGCACATCGAACAGACGTTCGAACGCCGGGCTCATGTGTTCTTCAATGCCATTGGAGCCACGACTGACGAAGCGCACGGCCAGGTCGTGCGCGCGCGCGAACGCCAGCCCCTGCTCGAYGCCCATCACGGTGAGCGCGGTGGCCCAGCCGTCGGCATGCATCGCATCGCGTGCCACCACAGTGRCGGCTGCGGCGGCACGGGTGACCGGTGCGCCGCTGCGTGGGTCCAGGGTATGACTGAACTGCGCGCCGTCCTGCTCGAAGTGGTGCCAGCGGTCGCCGGAGGTGGCCACGGCCAGGTCATCCAACCCAAGCACGCGCGGCGGCAGGTCGGTACTGGCCTCTTCTTCCGGGCCGGCTTCCACCAGCACGCGCCACGGTTGGCCATCGGGCTTGCGACCGTAGCCGTACAGCTCGCCGCCAACGTCGACCAGCGCCGCGCGTACGCCCTGTTCGCGCAGCCAGTGGCCCACCTGGTCCACGCCGAAGCCCTTGGCGATCGCCGACAGGTCCAGCGCGACGCCGCCGGGTTGCTGCAGCGCGCGGTCCCGCCAGAGCAGGCGTTGCCAGCCACAACGCGCGCGGGTGGCCGCGAGCACCGCCGGATCGGGGATGCGCTGGGCGTGGGCGTGCGCGCCAAAACCCCACAGCGCCACCAGCGGGCCGACGGTGGGATCGAAGGCACCGCCGCTGCGCGCGGCGATGTCCAGCGCGGCGTCGAGTACCTGCGCGAACAAGGGCGGCAGCGGATGTACGCTGCCGCTGTCGGCGCGGTTGAAGCGTGAGATATCGCTGCCTGCTTCCCAGGTGCTCATCTGCGCGACGATGGCGTCGAGCTGGGCCTGGATGCCGGTGTGCAGCGGAGGCAGATCGCGCGTACGCGCCACCACCAGCTTTACCTGCCAGGTGGTGCCCATGGTGTGGCCACCGAGGCTGGCGATGTCGAAATCCGTGTTGTTCATGGGGTGGGCATGGCGGGCACGGTCGGCCCGATTGCCGATAAGGGTCTGGTGAAAGGCCCCCTCCATGCTGAAGGGGGCGTGGCAACCGCGCAGGCTGGACGTGACCTGCGCGGCGGTGAACGCCTTGGGCGATTACTGCGGCAGCACTTCCAGCGTGGCGACGTAGTTCAGGCGACGGGTCTTGGCCTGCTTCAGCGAGGTCTTCTTGTCTTCGCTGCTGGTTTCCAGCCAGTACATGCCGGCTTCGGGCCAGGTGACGGTGAACTCGCCCTTCTTGTCGGTGCTCACCTTGATCTCATTCTGGGCGTTGCGGTAACGCGTGCCGCCGCGGGTGATCTCGAACGCCAGGCCGGCGCGCGGCTTGCCATCGACCAGCACGCGAAAGCTTGCCGCTTCGCCGGCGGCCAGGTCGTTGGGGTGACCCAGAGCGACCAGCTCGATGCCCTGCTTGGTGGGGGCCAGCGCGGTGGCGTTCGGGGTGCCGTTGGTGACGAAGGTCTCGATGCGGTTGACCGACTGCGACACCTGCAGCTTCTTGGCTTTCTTCGGCACTTCGGTGGCGAAGGTGGCCGGGGTGCCGCGCCAGCGCTTGGGCTTGCCGGCTTCTTCCCAGCTGGCCGACAGGCCGCTGCTGACCGAGGCCAGGCGGTAGGTGCCCTGCTGGGTCAGTTCCACGTCGAAGACGCTGCGGTACTTGCCGGTGGACGCGTTCTGCGGCTGCACGGTGCTGCCGTCCGGCGCGGTGATGACC
>NZ_JBFULB010000284.1:0-4973 GCF_056400545.1 Stenotrophomonas sp. P5_A8
GCCAACAGCTGGCGGATGTCGTGGTCGTCGTCGACGATCAGCAGTCGATGCATCGGATTGGGAGTCTCCATGCGGCCATGATCCCCTGTCGGGAGCTGAACCGCATCCAGTGGTTTGCGTACGCATGTTTCAAAGCAGGCAACAGACACACGGCGACATACAAAAGCAGGCCTTTGGTTACGCCCCGACACAGGGCGAGTGTTGAGCCGCACGGGTGCGGTCTTCACAATGCTGACAACGCCGCATCCCGGCCTGCCGAGTAGACGATCATCGTGAAGCCCCGCCTGCCCATCACCCGTCGCGGCCGCGTGCTGCTGTTGATCGCCGTTGTCGTCGTGCTGGCTGCGATTGTCGCATGGTACCTGCGCAAGCCGACCGCCCCGACCCTGGCCACCACCCCGGTCGGCCGTGGCGACATCGAGCAGACGGTAGAGGCCACCGGGGTGATCGATGCCTACAAGCTGGTCAGCGTGGGCGCGCAGGCCTCCGGCCAGATCAAATCGCTGCGGGTGCAGCTGGGCGATACGGTCAAACAAGGCGACCTGATCGCCGAGATCGATGCCACCACCCAGCAGAACCAGGTGCTCAACGCCGAGGCCACGCTGGACCAGGTCAAGGCGCAGCGCGCGGTGCAGCAGGCCAGCCTGCGCGAGGCCGAGCTGGAATTCGCGCGGCAGCAGCAGATGCTGGCCGCCGAAGCGACCTCGCGGGCCGAATACGACGCCGCCGACGCCAAGCTGAAAACCGCCCGCGCGCAGATCCAGTCCTACGATGCGCAGATCAAGGGCAGCGAAACCGAGCTGGGCACCGCCCGCGCCAACCTGGCCTACACCCGCATCACCGCGCCGATGGACGGCACCGTGGTGGCGGTGGTCGCCGAAGAGGGCCGCACCGTCAACGCCAACCAGACCGCACCGACCATCGTGATGCTGGCGCGGCTGGACCTGGTCACAGTCAACGCCGAAGTTTCCGAAGCCGACGTGGTCAAGATCAAGGCCGGCATGCCGGTGTACTTCACCACCCTGGGCGAGCCGGACCGCAAGTACCACGCCACGCTGCGCCAGATCAATCCGGCGCCGTCGTCGATCGCCAACGACAGTTCGTCCAGTTCCAGTTCCTCCAGTTCCAGCTCCAGCAGCGCGGTGTATTACAACGCGCTGTTCGACGTGGAAAACCCCGACGGCACGCTGCGCATCGACATGACCGCGCAGGTCTCGGTGATGCTCAGCCAGGCCAAGGGCGTGCTGACCATTCCCGCCGTCGCGCTGGGCCCGAAGACCCGCGACGGCCAGCACATGGTGCGCGTGGCCGACAAGGACGGCGTGCCGACCCCGCGCAAGGTCAGGATCGGGATCAACAACGGCGCCAATGCCGAAGTGCTGTCCGGGTTGCAGGAAGGCGAGAAAGTCGTGGTCGGTGAAGGCGGTGCGGCCGCCACCGGTGCCGGCGGTGGCCGCCGCGGGGGCGCGCAGATGCGCATGGGCGGGGCCGGCATGGGCGGGCCGCGTCGATGAGTCCGGCCTCCACGGGCACGCCGCTGCTGCGCCTGCGTGACCTGCGCCGCGAGTTTCCCGCCGGCGATGACACCATCGCGGTGCTGCGCGACGTCAACCTGGACATCGGCGCTGGCGAGATGGTCGCCATCGTCGGCCAGTCCGGCTCGGGCAAGTCGACGCTGATGAACATCCTCGGCTGCCTGGACCGCCCCACCCGCGGCAGCTACCAGGTGGCCGGGCGCGAGACCGGCAGCATGCTGCCGGACGAACTGGCGGCGCTGCGCCGCGAGCATTTCGGCTTCATCTTCCAGCGCTACCACCTGCTCGGCGACCTGGATGCGCGCGGCAACGTGGCCGTGCCGGCCGTCTACGCCGGCAGCCCGGGGCCGGTGCGTACCGCGCGTGCCGAACAGTTGCTGCAGCGCCTGGGCCTGGGCGACCGCATGAACCACACGCCCGGCCAGCTTTCCGGCGGCCAGCAGCAGCGCGTGTCGATCGCGCGCGCGTTGATGAACGGTGGCGAGGTGATCCTGGCCGACGAACCGACCGGCGCGCTCGACACGAAATCCGGTGAGGAGGTAATGGGCATCCTCGGCGAGCTGCATGCCGAAGGCCACACCATCATCATCGTCACCCACGACATGAGCGTGGCCGAACACGCACAGCGCATCATCGAAATCCGCGACGGCGAGATCATCGCCGACCGCACCAACCCCTCCGCGCCCAGCTACCGCGCGCAGCGCGAGCCGACCGTGGCCGCGGGCGGCGGCAACAGCTGGCGGGCCGCCCGCGATCGCTTCACCGAAGCGTTCCGGATGGCGCTGCTGGCGATGAACGCCCATCGTCTGCGCACCTTCCTGACCATGCTCGGGATCATCATCGGCATTGCCTCGGTGGTGTCGGTGGTGGCGATGGGCAACGGTTCGCAGCAGCAGATCCTGCAGAACATCAGCGCGCTGGGCACCAATACCATCGATGTCTATCCCGGTCGCGGCTTCGGCGACATGCGCTCGGCGCGCGTGCAGACGCTCAAGGCCAGCGATGCCGACGCGCTGGCGCGGCAGAGCTATGTGGACAGCGCCACTCCCAGCGTGTCCTCGTCGGTGACTGCGCGCTACCGCAACCAGTCGGCCACCGCGCAGGTCAGCGGCGTGGGTGAGCAGTACTTCCGGGTCAAGGGCGTTACCTTGAGCGCGGGCAGCTTCTTCGACGGCGATGCGGTCAAGGGCCTGGTCCAGGTCGCGGTGATCGACGAGAACACCCGTACCCAGTTTTTCCCGTCCGGTGAAGATCCGATCGGCCAGGTGATCCTGCTCGGCAACGTGCCGGTGCGGGTGATCGGCGTCGCACAGCGGCAGAGCTTCGGCATGGGCAGCAGTACCAGCCTGGGCGTGTGGGTGCCCTACACCACGGTGATGTCGCGCATGCTTGGGCAAAGTTACGTCTCCAGCATCACCGTGCGGGTGGACGACAGCACACCGATGGATGCCGCGCAGGCCGCGATCTCCAAGCTGTTGATCATGCGCCACGGCACCGAGGACTTCTTCCTCAGCAACAGTGCCGAGATCCGCGAAACCATCGAACAGACCACGCGCACCATGACGTTGCTGATCAGCGCGATCGCCGCGATCGCGTTGCTGGTCGGCGGCATCGGGGTGATGAACATCATGCTGGTGTCGGTCACCGAGCGCACCCGCGAGATCGGCGTGCGCATGGCCGTCGGCGCGCGGCAGAGCGACATCCGCCAGCAGTTCCTGATCGAGGCGGTGCTGGTCTGTCTGCTCGGTGGCCTGCTTGGCGTCGGTCTGTCACTGGTGGTCGGCTGGTTGTTCGGCAAATTCGCCCCGGATTTCCAGATGCTGTTCTCGACGGCCTCGATCGTCGCCGCGTTCGCCTGCTCCAGCCTGATCGGCGTGGCGTTCGGTTTTCTTCCGGCGCGCAGTGCCGCCCAACTTGATCCCGTGGAGGCGCTGGCGCGCGAATGATGAATCCCCTTTTCCCGCTCATCCGCGGCCACCTGCGCCCGCTCGCCCTGGCCTGCGTGACCACGCTGGCTGTGTCGGCCTGCGTCAGCACCGGCCATTACGCCGTCGACGCTCCCAGCGTGCCGGCCAGCTATGGTCGCGGCGATGCCTCGCGCAATGTCCCCACTGACGTGGTGGAGACCCTGCCGCATACCGACCGCACCGAGGTCCGCGACGATCCCTGGTGGACCCAGTTCGGCGATCCGCGCCTGGCGCGGGTGATCGACCGCGCCCTGGCCGCCAACACCGACCTGGCCTCGGCCGGGTTGGCCGTGCAGCGCGCCCGCCTGCAGGCCGGGCTGGCCGACAACGCGCTGTGGCCGCAGCCTTCGGGCAGCGTCGGCAGCAACGGCAGTCGTCCGATCGACCAGGGCGCGCAGTGGAACCGCGGCAGTTCGGCCAGTGTGTCGCTGCAATGGGAAATCGACCTGTGGGGCCGCCTGCGCACCCAGCGCGACATCGCCCAGTGGGAAGCGCAGGCGCGTGAGGAAGACCTGCAGAACACCGCGTTGCTGGTGATCGGCGACGTCGCCACGCAGTACTGGACGCTGGCCTTCCTCAATCAGTCGATCCGCGCCGGCCAAGCCAACCTGGACCGCCTGCAGCGCACCCGGCAACTGGTGCAGGCTCGCTTCGACGCCGGTGCGGTATCGCGCCTGGAAGTCCGCCAGGCCACCCAGAGCCTGGAAGCGCAACGGGCCACGCAAAGCGCGCTGGAACAGCAGCGGGTGGCCAGCCGCAACGCGTTGACGGTGCTGCTGGACGGGCAGCCGTGGCCGCTGGACGACGAGCCGCAGCAGTTGCTGGACGGTGGACGCCCGGTGGTGGCCGAAGGCCTGCCGGCCGAACTGCTGGGCCGGCGCCCGGACCTGCGCGCGGCCGAACTGAGGCTGCGCAACAGCCTGAAGACGATCAAGGTCACCGCCACCCAGTACTACCCCGCGCTGAGCCTGACCGGCAGCGTCGGCAGCAGCGCGACGTCGTTGTCGAACGTGCTGCAGAACCCGGTGGCTACGCTGGGCGCCGGTCTGTCGTTGCCGTTCCTCAACATCGGCCAGGCGCGGTTGAACACCCGCCTGGCCGGCACCGATTACCAGATGGCCGCCAACGACTTCCGCCGCACGCTGTACACGGCCCTGTCGGAGGTGGACAACGCGCTGTCGGCACGCGAGCAGTTCGCCACCCAGGTGGCGGCCTCGCAGGCATCGTTCGATGAAGCGGTGGAGATCGAGCGGATGTACGAGGTGCGCTATCGGGTCGGCGCCACCGACCTGCGCACCTGGCTGGAAGCGCAGCAGACCCGCCGCGATGCGGAGCTGTCGCTGGCCTCGGTGAAGCAGAAGCAGCTGATCAACGATGTAACGTTGTTCAAGGCGCTGGGCGGCAGCGCGCGGTAACCGTAGAGCCGACCGTTGGTCGGCTACCCACCACCACGTAGAGCCGACCGTTGGTC